>DATHXE010000235.1:0-5287 GCA_035459845.1 Tepidisphaeraceae bacterium
CGTCGCCGCCCTCGCCGTCCCCGCGGGCCTCGGCGCGGGCGCGATCGATGCGGGCATCAACGCGTTCGCGGCGACGCGCTTCTCCGCAGGCACCGTCACCTGGCTCCACGCGTGCTACGGCGTCGGCGCGACCGCCGGCCCCGCGCTGATGACGGCCGCCCTCGTCGCCGCCGGGCCCGCCGACGGGTGGCGGATCGGCTACGGCATCCTCGCCGGCGCGCTGGGCGTCATGGGCGTCTGCTTCGCGATCACGCTCCGCTGGTGGGACGATCCACCGTCATCCCTCGACGCGCCGGCGACCCCGACCACCGCTCCGGTCACCGCGTTCGACGCCCTCCGCCGCCCGATCGTCCGACTGCACGTCGCGATCTTCTTCGTCTACACCGGCATCGAGGTCACGGCCGGGCAGTGGGTTTACAGCTGGCTCACCGAGGGCCGCGGCATCTCGACGACGGTCGCCGGCCTGTGCGTCACGCTCTTCTGGGGCGGCCTGACCGCCGGCCGCGTCGCGTTCGGCTTCGTCGCCCGCCGCGTCGACGCCGGCCGCATCCTCCGCTGGGCCACTTGGGCCGCGCCGCTCGCCGCCGGACTGCTCGCGCTCCAGCCCCCCGCCGCCCTCACGATGGTCGCGTGCGCGCTGCTCGGGTTCGCGCTCGGTCCCGTCTACCCGATGATGATCGCCGTCACCCCCGCGCGCGTCGGCCCGGACGCCGCGGCGCACGCGATCGGGTTCCAGGTGTCCGCGGCGACGCTCGGCATCGCCGTCCTCCCGCCCGCCGCCGGTTGGCTCGCCCGCTCCGCCGGCCTCGCCGCCCTCGGCCCGTTCCTGATCGCGGCGGCGGTCGTCCTGCTCGCGCTCCACGAGATCGCGCGGCGCGCCTCCTGCCCCGCCCTTACTCCTTCTTCGCCTTCATCGAGAACGTGAAGTCCGCGCCCGCCGTCGCGCCCGCCGTCACCTTCACCGTGACCGTCGCCGGCTTCGCCTCGACCGCCGACGTCTCGTGCAGCGCGGTCAGTTCGTACTCACCCGCCGGCAAGCCCTGAATCGCGAACGCCCCGTCCGGTCCGCTCACCGCGAAGTACGGGTGCGGCAGCACGTGCACGTACCCGCTCATCCACGGGTGCATGAAACATTTCAGGTTGACCTTGAACTCGGGCTCCTTGAACACGCGGTTCACCGGCTCCGCGCCGCCGGCCATGCCGAAGTTGAACGGAACGTTCTTGCGCGGCGCCGCCATCACGTTGTGCAGCGTCGCGTCCGCGTTCCGCACCTCCAGCGTCTGCCCGGCCATCACCGCGACCACGTGCGGCACGTACACGCACCCGATCTGGTCGATCACCACCGGCTCTTTCGGGATCTCGATCTTCTTCCCCTCCAGCCCTTTGCTCACGTAGACGAGCACGTTCGCCAGCGCGTTGCCGTCGCCGTTCTTGCCGAACACGAGCTTGTCCTCGTTCGGCAGGGGGGCGTCCTTGTAGCACTCCTTGCAGAACGCGTTCCCCGCGATGTCGGCGATCGGCTTGGGCGCCGGCTTCTCCCCCGTGAACCGCACGACGCCCTTGATCGACCCCGCGTCCTTCACGCCCACGACGCCGCCGGTCGATTGCACCGGCGGCCGCTCCGGTTTCAGCTTCGCATCCTCCGCGCGAGCGCCCATCACCGACGACACCACCAGACCCATCGCGACGACTTGGAACAGCTTCATCGAAGTCCTCGTTAGCAAGACGACAGACCCCCACGCGCACCGAAAGCCCACGGAGCTTGCTCCGTGGGTTCTCCGGTCCGATCAAACGCGCTCCCACCCCATGATTCACTTCTTCTTATTCAGCGGCGCCGTCTTCGCCCCCGCCGGAACCTTGTCCGCCGCCACGAGCTTCCAAACTGACCCGCGGGCGCTCTCGAACGGGTTCCACGTGCCGTACTGGCTCGCCGCGTTGACGACGTACAAGTTGCCCGCCTCGTCCTCGCCGCCGCTGCTGATGTTGATCGTCGTGTCGAGCAGTTCCTGCATCTGCCACTTGCCGCCATCATCCCGCTTCAGGCCCCAGAGTTTGCCGGTGCCCCAGTCGCCGAAGAAGTAGACGCCGTCGAGCGCGGGCGACTCCGTCCCGCGGTACACGCCAATGCCCACGACGCAGATCCCGTCGGTCGCGTGGTTGTACTCGGCGATCGGCAGCGTCCCGATGCTCGGCGTCTTCTCGCCGGTGGTCTCACGCTCGTTGGGGAACGGGCGCGTGCCGTTCATGTGGGCCCACCCGTAATTCTCGCCGCCCTTGGAATTCGCCGGCTGGAAGTCGATCTCCTCCCAGTGGTTCTGCCCGACGTCGGCGATGTAGAGGTCGCCCGTCTTGCGGTCGAACGAAAACGTCCACGGGTTCCGCAGCCCGTACGCCCAGATCTCCGGCTTGCTCTTCGGCTTGATCCGGCTGAACTCCAACTCGCTCTTGCCGAACAGCACCATGAGTTGCGGGTCCGCCGCCGTCGCCCACGGGTTGGTCGGCGGCACCGCGTACCGCCCCTTGCCCGCCACGGCCGGCGACACGTCGATGCGGAGCATCTTGGCCATGTGCGTCGACAGGTCCTGGCCGGCATCGAGCACGTCGCCCTCCCACCCGCCGTCGCCGACGCCGACGTACAGGAACCCGTCCGGCCCGAAGCACATCTTGCCGCCGTGGTGGTTGCAGTACGGGAAGTCGAGCCGCACGATCGGCTTGGCCGAGGCCATGTCCGCCTTGTTCGGGTCCGTGTCCGACACCTTATATTGCACGATGAACGTCGACCCGTTGAACCAGAGGTCGGCGTAGGAAACGTAGAACAGCCCGTTTTCCTTGAACTTCGGGTGGAACTCGATCGCGAACAGCCCGAGCTCGAGGAACTGGAACGACGTGTTCGCCATGTTGTTGTAGAACGGCTCGTCCAGCACTTTGCCGTCCTTACCGACGATGCGGATGACACCCGGGCGCTCGCACACGAACAGCCGGCCGGTGCCGTCCTTCGGGCTCGCGACGTGCACCGGGTCGACAAATCCCCCAGCGATTTCGACGAGTTGAACGGCGACGTTCCCCGGGAGCTTGCCGCCGGGCCGGGCGGTGTTCGCCGGCTGCCACGGGGCCGCGAGCAGCGCCGGCTGCGCTACGGGCGCCGGGTCGGCCGCTAGCGCGCGAGGCTCGCGCGCCAGCCACTCCGCCGTCGCCATTCCCAGGACCACGACCCCGACGAGACCGACCCCGACGAGCCTGTGACGCGTCATTGAGATTCCCTCGGATGAGATGTCGCGCGCGTGCCGCCCGCCCCCGTCGCGACCGACGGGCCGGCGCCGACACGTCCCCATCGGGCGCGGCCCCCGGGTCCGTCTCCTCGTGACCTCCCGACGCGCCTGGCCGCCCGACGTGAGCCATATCGTCCGACACCGCCGATGCGGACGCAAGCCGCGCGGCCAGGCCCACGCGAACTCGTCCGATCATTTGTCATGACGGCCGCGGAGCTCGGTCGGATAGAAGTCCTCCTTCTCCGCACCGAAATCTTTGGGCTTGCCGGCATCCGCGATTGACGCCGGCAGGGCGGCCTCGCCCCGCAGCGCCTTCACTGCCGGCGTCGTCGCGACCAACGCGGGAGCGGCCGCCACCGCGTCGCCCAGCGAGACCTCGAGCCGCGGCTCCAACTCAGCCAAGGCCGCGCCGTCGTCCATCGGCGGGCGCGTCGCCTCCGGCGGCGTCTTCCCAGCACCCCACAGCGAGATTTCCCGCGCCTCCCGCGGCCGCCGCCACGTCCCGAAGACGACGAGGTTCACGACCGTCGGCCACATCAACCCGACGACGCCGACCCCCGCCGCCGTCCGCACGAACAGCGGCCGCCCCACCCACCACCACCGCGCATACCGAAAACTCTCGGCGGCCGGCGACGCCGCCAGGTACGCCGCCACGTCCGCGAACTCCGCCGACGTCCCTGCCGGCCGGTACGGCGTCGACGCCACGAAGTACGCCGGCTCCCACCGCACCGCGCGCCGCCCGTCCTCGACCCGCGTCTGGCCGTCGCAGTACAGCCCCGACACCACGTGCACCGTGATCGTCCGGTCCCGCGTCCCCCCGAGCCGGTGCGGCGTGACGACCAGGTCCGTCAGCGCGGGCCGGCCCTGCACCTTCCGCCCCAGCGCCGCCTCGAAATCCCGCTGGCCGATCCGCCGCTCGCCGTACGCCGCCAGCGCGTCGTCGAAGTTCGCCGCCGCTTCCCGCGCGTATCCGTACAGCGCGCCGGCCACGAGCCCGACGGTCACCCACTGCCACCGGCGCACCGACGCGACGTTCATCTCGAACACCCTCCACACGCGCCTCAGTCGTAAATCCCCTGCGACACCCCGATCGTCCGCAGCCCGCCGTCGGTCATGTCCAGCGTTTCCGCGTGCCCGTCCACGAACACCGCGTTGATCCGGTACCCGTGCCGCGGGTAGTCCAAATGCCCGCGGGCGAACTCCGGCCCCCAGTTCGCCCGCTCGACGAAGCTCCCGAGCGTCTCGTGGTCGTCGATGTTGGGGATGAGAATGACCTCGCCCTCGCGCCCGCCGCGCGGGCGTCCGTCGGCCGCGAAGAACACCTCCGTCGGCCGCCGAACCTTCGTCACGTGCCCGACGACCGCCTCCGACCGCCCCGGCAGCGGCTCGCGCCGGCCCATCAGCGCCTCGTTGAACACGTAGCTCGAATACTCGAGCGGCGCCAGCCACCCCGGCCCGATCTGCGACCGCCCGCGCATCGGCTCGATCTGGCTCGGGCACCGGAACCGCTCTCGCAAGTCCTCCCGGGCCAGGTCTTCCGTCAGGCTCGCCCGGCTGTCCGTCCGAATGTCGAGCCCCATCTGGCTCGCCAGAGCGACCGTGATCGGCGCGGGCCGTGATGTGCCGTCATCCGCGTAATAGGTGTAGCGCCTGGCGCCCTCGTCGCCGAGCCCCTTCGGGTCCAACTCCCCGCCAACGAGGTTCCAGTGGTGCCCGGCCACCGGCAGGAACCCGTTGTGACTCAGCACGTGCAGCTCAGCGGCCTGGTGTATCGCGCGCAGCGTCG
Organism: Tepidisphaeraceae bacterium; assembly: GCA_035459845.1. Classification (GTDB taxonomy): domain Bacteria; phylum Planctomycetota; class Phycisphaerae; order Tepidisphaerales; family Tepidisphaeraceae; genus DASPKW01. Next base: position 5,056 of record DATHXE010000235.1, read on the forward strand.
CCACACACTTCACCCGCCGGGCATGCTCGCGGGACGCGCTCAGGGCGGGCAGCAGCAGCGCGATCAGAAACCCGATCACCCCGACCACGACAATGAGCTCCAGTAGCGAAAAGCCGGTACGTGCCTGATGCGCGTTCGCACTTCGCTTCACGCCGGGGCATAGCGCACGGGCTTCGCCCGAAGCGCCGCCCCGGATCGCTCCGCGAACAGACTCAACCCGAAACTGGCGCGA
>DATHXE010000236.1:0-10913 GCA_035459845.1 Tepidisphaeraceae bacterium
CCGCGCGTCCATCCCGAGCCCCGTAGGATTGGGCGCGCGGCTCAAAGCCTCCTCGGCCGCCAGCCTACTGACCAGCGCATACGCCCCCTCGAGATGTTCGCGTAGTTCCTTCATGAGCTCCGGCGTGTAAACCGCCGGCGCCACGAAGTACTCGTGCTCGGACACGATCGTCTGTTCCCACGCCTTGAAGATTGCCCCCCAGTACTTCGCCATCGGGCGCGCTAGCGGACCGTAAAACCGCACGTAGAAGTCGGCCAACGCGGCGTCCACGTCCAGCCCCGGGTTCCACATGAGCTGGCCGCGCAGGTACAGGTTCGTGAACACGGTCGCCATCGCGCCGCGGCTCTCGGTGTCGACGCCGAGGATGCCGGCCTTGGCGTAGTGCTTCACGTTCTCGCGGAACATCTGGTGAGAGGGGTTGGGCAGGTCGCGCCAGACGAGCATGCTCTGGTCGTAGTCGTAGATTACCATCCGGCCGTTCATGACCTTGGCCCACTTGTAAAACAAATCGCGGTATTCGCGGGCGTTGGCCGACAGCGGGCTGTTCATGCCGTGGATCGGGTCGAAGTCGATCGGGGCCAGGTAGCCGACCAGCGGCTCCTTCGCCTCGGTGACGCGCACGGGCGGCATCGTGATGTTCGCGTAGATCAGGAACCCGATCTTCGACTTGCTCTGCGGGTGTTGCTCGCGAAGTAACTCGGCGACGCGGTTGTAGAAGGTCAGGAACGCGTCGGTGTACGACGGCGTCATGAAGTACTTGTCGTACTGCAGCGCCATCAGCTCCTTGTCCGTGGGCGAGTCGCTGATGTACACGCCGTCGTCCAGCCCGAGCATGACGTGGTCGCCCTTGGCGAACGTCGGTGCGACTTTCTTGGCGACGTGCTGGGCCGTCGCCTCGTCGGAGATCGGGACGTTGAACGCGGTCTTGCCCTTGGGGATCAGCTCCTTGACGTGATGTCCGAGGGCGTGCCCGCTGGGCACCTTCACCTTGTTCATGAAGTTTCGGCGGAGGAACTCTTCGTGGCCGGTGCGGTCGCCGTTCCAGGCGAGCCAGAACCCGCGCGCCTCGAACGGCGGGCCGTACGCGCGGTCGAGTTGCCCGACCTTCAGCGTCGGCTGGCGCGGGACGCACTCGCCGAACTCGGTCGGCATGTACCAGCGGCAACCCCAGCGGCTCAGCAGTTCGACGACGGCGTAGTAGTGCGCGTCGTCGTTGTTCCCGGCGAGGTAGACGCGGTTCCCCGCCCGCCGGACGACGATCGCGTCCGCCCGTAGCACGGGGTTCGGCTTGGCGGCCTTCGCCAGCGCGTCCTTGAGTGACGGATCGGCGACGAGCGCGGCCTGCCCGACGAACAGCACCGGCGCCGACTTCTCCTCCATCGCAGTGGCGACCGCGTCGGCGGCCGAGACGATCTCGACGGCCGCCCCCGACATCTGCTGCACGTACTTCGCCAGGTCGCTCGCGGCGTGCTTCTCCCACTCGCCAGCGGTCGGCGAGACGACGATTCTCGCGGTGGATTTCCCGGCGTCGACGACCGCCAGTTCGGCACCGTCAGGCTTCCCGGCGATCTCCGACGCGCCGGTAGCGGTCGTCCAGACAATCGCAAAACACACGATGAACAACCGCGTCAGATGGGGCATGAAATGTTCCGCGGGGAAGTGGCGCGAAGTGGCTCGCGCTGGCGGATCCTCCTTACCTTGCCGTACTTCGCGCCGCGCGCCGACGTTTAGCCGCGACCCGCAGGGCAAGCGGCAGCGCCGCCCGAAAGGGGAGCGCGTCGAGCGGGAACGAGCGCCGCACACGGGTATCGCCCTGCGGGCGGTACCCATGCCACGAATCCCACCGTCACGGACGATAGTCTTAGTTCCGTGCATTCGCCCCCGCGCACATTCTGCGCGTCAGAGATTTCCGTCCGATTCCCCGAATCTCATCCGTTGAAGTCATTGCCGCCCGCGCTATATTCGAGCCCGCGTCGCGCGACCGCCGACAGGACGTCGGCCGGTCGTTCGGCTTTCCCCGTCTTTCATCACTCTCCACGGACGGAGATTTCGCGATGAACATGCCCGACTTCCGTCGTCACCGCTCAATCCGCACCGCTCTCGCTCTTGCCGCCGCCGCCGCCTGGCTCGGCGTGGCCGGGTGCGCCGGAAAGCCGCCCGAGATCCGCCCGCCGTCGGCCGTGGCGCCGCAGCCTGCGCCCGTCGCAGAGGACCCCAACGCCGGCTCGCCCCAGGCGCTGGCGACTCGCGCCCAGAAGTGGGCCCACGAGGCCGACTCGGTCATGCGCAACCGCGTCAAGCCCGCACCCGCCGACGGGAGCGTCGCCGACATGCTCCGCCCCGAAGACCTCTCGATCGGGCCGTCGACGATCCACCCGCTCTACAGGAATGAGCCGGCCGTGATGATGGCCCCGCTGGCCACGCCGACCGTCCAGGCGACGCAGTCCAGCGCCAACCAGGCGGACGTGATCGCGTCAGCCGTGACCCCTCCGTCCGCGACGACCGTTGCGCCCGCCGTTCCCGCCAGCACGCCCGCCGCCAAGCTCCTGGGCGACAGCGGCAACCCGTCCGCGACGATGGGCCTGTCCCTGGCCGAGCTCGCGCTCGACCGCCACCTCAAGTCTTATCCGAAGGACACCTGGGCCCACCTGGACTACCAGTTGATCCAGTTCATCAAGGACAAGCAGGTCCCGCAGATGGAGCCGCTCGCCAAGCTCCCGCTGGAAGACCGCGAGCTCGTCTCGACCATCCTCGACGGCCTGACCAACGTCCGCCAGGCGCTGCGGGCCGACAACAACATGCTCATGTCGCGCAAGGTGCGGCCCATCCTCGACATGGCCGACCGCCTGCGGAACCAGGCCGACATGACCATCCCGACCGTCGCCCTGTGCACGCGGGTGGACGGGTTCGGCGTATACGAGCCGATCACCCCCGCCCGGTTCACCGCGATGCGCGAGCACCCGGTGCTGGTTTACTGTGAGGTGGAAAACTTCGCCTCACACATGAACGAGCGAAAGCTCTGGGAGACCAAGCTGTCGCAGGAGGTCGTGCTGTACACCGAGACTGGCCTCCCCGTCTGGCAGGACAAGACCGAGAACATCCCCGACCTCGCCCGCCGCCGCCGGCACGACTTCTTCATCGTGAAGAAGACGCGTTTCCCGTCGAACATCACGATCGGGCGGTACCTGCTGAAGGTGACGGTCGTCGACCAGCAGGGCAACCGCGTGGCGGAAGCGACGCACCCGGTGCAGTTCGTGGGCGGGAACTGAGCGATCAAACCGGGCCCAACCGTGGGCCACGAATCAAGTTGTGACGAGGCCGGGCGGCGTGTGGGCCGCCCGGCCTCGCTCTTTCGCCGCCGTGGCCGCTCGTCAGACCTTTGGGCGATCGGCCGTCGTATTGACAGGTGGGCGTTCGACGGTAGATTGGACGCCCCCAAAGTTGGTGGCCGTAGCTCAGTTGGCAGAGCACAAGGTTGTGGTCCTTGGGGTCGCGGGTTCGAGCCCCGTCGGTCACCCTTACGAACGAGTCGAAGCCGGGCAGCAGTGCCCGGCTTTCTGCTTTTTAGAGGGGGGCGGAAGGCCCTGATAGCCGCCGGCGGAAGCCGTCGGTTGCGCGGTTCAAGAACTCTTGTCGCTTTGCGCACGGGCTTCGACGCTCGTGCCGCGCGGGATAGCAGATCAGTTTGTCGCGAAACTGATCGCACACAGTGCAACGGCCGGCGTTTTACCGATTAGATTGCGTCGGAGGGGTTGATCGTCGGTCGGCACACGTCTGGGCGGTCCGCTTATGTCGATTTCCGCACGCATCGTGGTGGTTCTCGCGGGGCTGGCGTTGGGGGCGTCGGCCGTGCCGCCTGCCAAGCCGGTGAGTTACACCCGCGATGTCCGGCCGATCCTCTCGGAGAATTGTTTCTTCTGTCACGGCCAGGACCCGAACCACCGCAAGGCCGGGCTGCGGCTCGACACGCAGGACGGGCAGCGCGGCAAGAATGGCGTCGTGCCGGGGCACCCGGAGAAGAGCGACGTCGTCCGGCGGATCCTCACGGACGACGAGGACGACCAGATGCCGCCGGCCAAGTCGAACCGGCATTTGACGTCGGAGCAGCGGGAGATTCTCAAGCGGTGGGTGGCGGAAGGGGCGAAATTCGAGGCGCATTGGGCGTTCGTCGCGCCGACCCGGCCCGTGGTGCCGGCCATGGAGGGGGCGATCAACCCGATCGACAACTTCATCCTCGCCCGGCTCACCGAACGCGGACTGGCGATGTCGCCCGAGGCGCCCAAGGAGGCGCTGATCCGGCGCGTTGCGCTGGACCTGACCGGCCTCCCGCCCACGCCGGCGGAGGTCGAGGCGTTCGTGAAGGACCAGTCGCCGGGCGCGTACGAGCGGATGGTCGACCGCCTGCTCGCCAGCCCGCACTACGGCGAGCGCATGGCGCTCCCGTGGCTCGACGCGGCCCGCTACGCCGACTCCAACGGGTTTCAGCAGGACGGCGACACGTACCAGTGGGTGTGGCGCGACTGGCTGGTCAAGGCCCTCAATGACAACATGCCGTTCGATCAATTCACAATCGAACAACTGGCGGGGGACCTGCTCGAGAAGCCGACGCAGGCGCAGATGATCGCGACCGCGTTCAACCGCAACCACCTGCTCAACGGCGAGGGCGGGGCGATCCCGGAAGAGCAGCGGAACGTCATCCTGTTCGACCGGGTCGACGTGACGGCGACGAACTGGCTCGGGCTGACGGTCGCGTGCGCGCAGTGCCACGATCACAAGTACGACCCGATCACCATGCGCGACTATTACTCGCTCATGGCGGGGTTCAACAAGGTGCCCGAGAGCGGCACGCCGGGCGGATCGCGCAACCGGATTCGCGTCGCCGACCCGACGGTCGAAGTGGTCTCGGCCGAGGACAAGGCCCGGGCGGCGGAATTGGAGAAGAAGTCCGAGGCGCTGCGGGCGAAGCTGAACAAGGTGCAGGAGGAGTGGCGGGCCAAGACGGCGGCCGAGGGGACGTACGCGGACAAGGAGATCCTCGAACTGACGCGGCAGACGTCGCCGGAGAACCGCGGGCGGCGCGAGAAGGCGCTGCGGGAACACTTCGAGGCCAAGGTGGCGCCGAAGGTCGCGAAGGACCTGCTGAAGGAGTCGAAGGACGCCGACAAGGCGATCAACGACTTCAAGGCCGAGAATTACCCGCGCGTGATGGTCATGTCAGACGCGAGGCCGCGCGACACGTTCGTGCTGGATCGCGGCAACTACCTGTCGCCGACGAAGGACAAGGTCGAGTTCGCGACGCCGGGGTTTTTGCCGCCGATGCCGAAGGACTGGCCGCGCAGCCGCCTGGGCCTGGCGAAGTGGCTGGTCAGCCCGGAACAGCCGCTGATGGCGCGGGTGATCGTCAACCGTATGTGGCAGACGATCATGGGCACGGGCCTGGTGAAGACGGCGGAAGACTTCGGCGTGCAGGGCGACGTGCCGGTGCATCAGGACCTGCTCGACTGGCTGGCGGTCGAGTTCCGTGAAAGTGGGTGGGACGTCAAGCGGATTTATCGGCTGATCGTCACGAGCCGGACGTACCGGCAGTCGAGCAAGGTGACGCCCGCCCTGCTCGCGGCCGACCCGGAAAACAAGCTTTATGCGCGGGCAACGCGCTACCGCCACGCGTCGATGACGCTCCGCGACATGGCCGTGGCGACGAGCGGCCTGCTAACGGACAAGGTTGGCGGGAAACCGGTGTACCCGTATCAGCCCGACGGCATCTGGGAGGCGTTGGCGATCACCAAGGAGCGGGATTTCACGTACCCGCAGTCGACGGGGCCAGAACTGTATCGCCGGAGCCTTTACACGTTCTGGCGCCGGACGGTCGGCCCGGCGAACATGTTCGACGCGAGCAATCGGCAGGCGTGCCGGGTGCGGGCGAGCACGACGAACACGCCGCTGCACGCGCTGACGACGCTGAACGACGTGACGTGGGTGGAGGCGTCGCGCGTGCTGGCGGCGAAGGTGATGGGCGCGACCGGAGATGATGCTCGGCTGACGGAAGCGTTTAAGCGCGTGCTGACGCGGTCGCCTGGGGAAGGGGAAATGGCGACGCTCCGGCGGATGCTGGCGAAGCAGCGCGAGCACTTCGCGACGCGCGGGGCGGACGCGACGAAGCTGGTATCGATGGGGGCGACGCCGCGGGACGAGAAGGCGGACGTGAAGGAGCACGCGGCGTGGACGGCGGTGTGTCTGGCGCTGTTCAATTTGGACGAGGCGCTGACGCGGGAGTGACGTGGCATGGGCTACCAGCCCATGCAGAAGCGAGCGTGGATTTGGACTGCTGAAGGTTTTGGAATCACGGGCTGGTAGCCCGTGCCACGAAAAGACGATGCACCCACTCGAACTCAACCAAGCCCGCGTCACCCGTCGCCAGTTGTTTGGACATACGGCTACCGGCATCGGGGCTGCGGCGCTGTCCACCCTGATCAACGGGGCGAAGCCGCAAGCGGCCCAAGCGGCGACGGCCGCGAACGCGCCGGGCCGGGCGGGATTTCCCAACTTCGCGCCGCGGGCCAAGCGCGTCGTTTACCTCTGGCAGGGCGGGGCGCCGTCGCACATCGATTTGTTCGACCCCAAGCCGACGCTCGAGAAGATGCGGATGCAGGACCTCCCCGAGAGCGTCCGCGGGGCGACGCGATTGTCGACGATGACCGCTTCCTACAAGAAGTGGCCGTGCATCCCGGCGATCAAGCCGTACGCGCGGTACGGCAAGTCCGGCCTCGAGATGAGCTCGATGCTCCCGCACACGGGGTCGATGGCTGACGACATCTGCGTCGTGCGGTCGATGAACACCGAGGCCGTGAATCACGCGCCGGGCGTTACATTTTTCCTGACCGGCGCGCAGGTACCGGGGCGGCCGAGCATGGGGGCGTGGCTCAGCTACGGGCTGGGGTCGGAGTCGAGCGATCTGCCGGCGTTCGTCGTCATGACCTCGTCCGACAAGGGCAAGACCTGCGGCCAGCTCTTCTTCGACTACTACTGGGGCAGCGGGTTCCTGCCGTCGCGGTACCAGGGCGTGCGCTTCCGCAACACGGGCGACCCGGTGCCGTACCTCGCCAACCCCGATGGCGTCGACCGCACAGCCCGCCGGGCGCTGCTCGACGACATCAATGATCTGAATCAGCAGCACCTGGCCGACTACGGCGACCCGGAGATCGACACGCGGATCAGCCAATACGAGATGGCGTACCGGATGCAGATGAGCGTGCCGGACCTGCTCGACTTCTCGACCGAGCCCAGGTCGGTGATCGACATGTACGGGCCGGACGCGCTGAAGAAGGGGACGTTCGCGAACAACTGCCTGGTCGCCCGCCGGCTGCTCGAGCGCGGGACGCGGTTCGTGCAGCTCATGCACAGCGGGTGGGACCAGCACGGCAACCTGTACACGCAGCTCGAGCAGCAGTGCAAGGACACGGATCAGCCGTCGGCCGCGCTGGTGAAGGACCTGAAGATGCGCGGCCTGCTCGACGACACGCTGGTCGTGTGGGGCGGGGAGTTCGGCCGCACGCCCTTCGGCCAGGGCGACCCCGCCAAGCCCAACGGCCGGGATCACTTCGGCCGGGCCTTCTCCCTCTGGATGGCGGGCGGCGGCGTCAAGGGCGGCCAAGTCCACGGCGCGACCGACGAGTTCGGGTGGAACATCACCGAGAACCCGGTGCACGTACACGACCACCAGGCGACGATCCTGCACCTGCTCGGCATCGATCACGAGCGGCTGACGTATCGGTATCAGGGGCGTCAGTTCCGGCTCACGGACGTCCACGGGCACGTGGTGAAGGGTGTGCTCGCGTGATTCCTTAGCTGCACGTCAACGACCTGCTGACGCGCTGCACTGGTTGGGATCGTTGCCGCGGATTGAGAGATTCCGTCCGAACGCGTCAGCAAAGCGTTGCGTTGCAGCTATCTGTCGTTACCGGACCGTCAAATCCGTTACACCCCGCACATTCCGCAGCTTGACAGTGCGTCCGGGCACAAATAGCCTGCCGATGGCCCGATACTGGTGTACAATAGATCAGCCGGAAGTGTCCGCGGACACCACGGTTACGCCGAAGGCTTCAACGAGCGTCGCGCTCCCCCCGGAGTTATGTCCAACGACGACAGCCGCACCGCCGCCGGGACTAGCACGTCGAACGCCGACACCGAGATCGGCCGCGTCGTCGTCGACATGGGCCTGGCGAGCAAATCCGAGATCGACTACGTCCGCGAACAGCAGAAGCAGGCGTCCGACACGAACCAGCGGTCGCTCGCCGACCTCCTGATCGAGCACAACTTCATCACGGCCAACCAGGCCAAGCGCCTCCGCAAACAGGTCGACGAGCGCCGCGCCAACTCGCAGATTCCGGGCTACCAGCTGATCGGCAAGTTGGGCAAGGGGGCGATGGCCACGGTCTACAAGGCCCGGCAGATCTCGCTCGACCGGATCGTCGCGGTGAAGGTGCTGCCGAAGAAGATGTCGGAGAACCAGGAGTTCGTCGACCGCTTCTACAAGGAGGGCAAGGCCGCCGCCCGCCTGTCGCACAACAACATCGTGCAGGCGATCGACGTGAACGTGTCGCCCGAGGGGTACCACTTCTTCGTGATGGAGTACGTCGAGGGCCCGACGCTGTACGACATCATGGCCCCCCCGCCGCACGGCGAGGGCCGCAACTTCTCCGAGGCCGAGGCGCTCGACGTGACGATCCAGATGGCCGACGCGCTGGCGCACGCCCACCAGCGCAACCTGATCCACCGCGACGTCAAGCCGAAGAACATCCTGCTGACCAAGGAGGGCGTCGCCAAGCTGACCGACCTGGGCCTGGCGCGCGCGGTGGACGACAAAGAGGCGGCGCAGATGGAGGCCGGCAAGGCCTACGGCACGCCCTACTACATCTCGCCCGAGCAGATCCGCGGGGACGTCGACATCGACTTCCGCGCCGACATCTACTCGCTGGGCGCGACGATGTACCACCTGGTCACCGGCCGCCCGCCGTTCGAGGGCGACACGCCGTCGGCCGTGATGCACAAGCACCTCAAGCAGCCGCTGACGCCCGCCGACCACGTGAACACCGCCCTGTCCGCCGGCGTGGGCGAGATCATCGACGTCGCGATGGCCAAGAACCGCGACGAGCGCTACCAGTCGACCGAGGACATGCTCGAAGACCTGCGGACCGTCGCCCGGGGCGAAGCCCCGATCCACGCGCGGCGCGCGGTGCAGCTCGACAGCCTCGAAAAGCTCGAGGAGACGGGGAAGACGGTCGACATTACGCCCGGGGCGTTTCGCCCCGTGTCGATTTGGACGAGCCCCATGGTGCTTGCGATCGCGGCAATCGCGGGGTTGTCGCTGGTCGCTAATATCGTGATGCTCGTACTGCTGATGGGGAAGTGACGCGGGGTGAGCACTGCGCAGTGCCGATCATCCGCACTTGTCGAGCCGCGACTCACGAACATGCGCGCGGCGATTGGGGGTGCGATCGCGTCGCGGCTCGATCGGCCGTCAACCGCGCCCCGGCAGGTGCTCTTCGAACTTATCCCCGTGTGCCTTAAGCGAGCCCTCGTTCGCGTGCGACCGCTCGTCCTCGCGTTCGACCGAGTCACCGCCCGGGAAAAGCCGCTCCCGGTCCTGAGCGACGTCACCCCGGTTCACCGCGTCCTCGGCGACCATCCCCGTTTCCGCGTCCGGCACGCCGGTCGCGTTTCCCGCGCCACTGTTCGCGTCCGACGAGCCCGGCCCGCCGCCGATGCGATTCGCGTCTGCGTTATCCGTCAAATCCCGCTGCTGCTTGTTCTGGGCCATGGCGTCTACCTCCGTGGTTGAGCCCGCCTCGCTCGCGACCAGCGCCCCGCGCGGGTCGGATGGTCCGTTACCGCTGCACACGCGGTGCCAACCGGGTAACATGTCGTCGCCCGTGGCCCGGCGGAGTCGTGACGCGGATGAGCCTGATCATCCCACCGCCGGCCACGGTGTGTGCCGCAAAAGCGAAGGGACTTTCGATGGCGATTCACGTCCGCCCCTCGGCTATCGTTTCGGGGCTCGTCTCGCTGCTCCTGTCTCAACCCGCCGCCGCGGCCGACCCGCCGCCGCGGACCCGCCCGCTTCCGCCACGCCCCCCGACGACGGCCCCGGCCGTCGACCCGGTCACCGCGGCCCCGGACGAGCGCGAGGTCCTCCGCCTGACGCTCGACCTGAATCATCCCGACGCGGCGCGCCGGCAGGCCGCGATCGAGGCGATGAAGAAACTCGGCCCGGAGTACGTCCCGATCCTGTACAAGTTGCGCGACGACCCGAACCCGGCCGTCGCCGGCGCGGTCGGCGAGGTCATCGCCGCGTTCGACTGGATGACCAAGGGGGCGATCATCACCACCGTCACCCGGGGATCGGCCGCCGAGCGGCTGGGCGTGCGGCTCGGCGACGTGCTCGTCAAGGCGAACGACTTCGACGTGAACGGCCACCTCGATTTGGGCAAGGTGCCCGACGACGGCGACCGCACGTACTACTTCTGGCGGAACGGGGCGATCCGCACGGTGAAGGTCCCGCCGGGCAGGGTCGGCATCTTCGCGAGCAACTGGGACGTGGCCCTGGGCGGGAGCGACCAGTCGCGCGGGCTCGGCGCGTTCGCCGCCGATAAGCCCGACGTGGACGAGGTCTACCGCCGGCTCAAGGCCGCCCGCGCCGCCGGGATGACCGACAGCTACAGCACCGGCCTGCTCGCGTCGGTGGCCGCCCGGGTGTTCGACGCGGCGCTGGCGAACGAGGCCTACGCCGCCCACCTGACCGACCCCGACGACTGCTCGCTGACACACCAGTTTTCGGACCAGAATTACAAGGGCCTGCCGTTCAACAGCCCGCACACGGCGTACCTCCTGGGCAAGTACAAGACCCGGCCGTTCTC
>DATHXE010000237.1:0-5797 GCA_035459845.1 Tepidisphaeraceae bacterium
CCGCCGACCCGAGGATGCGGACCTTCCAGTTCGTCTGCTCGAGCCACCGCCCGACCCACCGCGGGCACTTACCCGCCTTGTCGAGCAAATTGCTGGTCAGCATGATCATCGACGCATCCGAGAGCCCATTATCGCGCGCCCGGACGGCCTTGGCCCCGCGCCACGCGCCCAGCCCTTTGGCCGCGCTGTACACCTCGTCGCGCGTCACGTCGTACACCACGCCCAGCACCGGCTGGCCCTTCTCGAGCAGGCCGATGCACACGCAGAACGCGCCCATGCCGGCGATGAAGTTGTTCGTCCCGTCGATCGGGTCGATGACCCACACCCGGCCGGCGGGGTCCGGGCAGTCGAACGTGATCGACTGGCCCGTGTCCGACTCCTCGCCCACGATCCCGTCCCCCGGGAAGCGGTTGCGCAGGCCGGCGACGATCAGCCGCTGGCTCGCGCGGTCGGCGTCGGTCACGGCCTCGTCGGTCGTGGCGATGTGGGTTTTGGTCAACCGCTCGACGCGCCCGTAGTGCTCGAGGATCAGCCGCCCGGCCCCCCGCGCCAGGTCGACGGCGAACTGCAGATCGTGCTGGAGGGACATCGGTCGGACCTTACGCGTGGCCCGCGGGGGACGCAAGGCGCGCGTCCTTGCGCCGGGCGGCCTTGAGCTCCTTCAGCGCGTCGCGCGCATTTTCGAACGCCTCGCCGACCGTCTCGGCCTGAGTGATCAGGCCGGGGTCGACCGGCGACGTGACGACGTACCCTCCCTCTTCCGCCTCTTCCAGCGTGAGGACGATTCTTCCGTCGGTGACCGTGTAGCGCTTCATCTCAAGATTGTACGTGCGGGAGCAGGCGAGCGGAGCGCCACCGATCGCACGTCGGTCGCGCAAGCGGTGGGCGAAGCCCACCCTACATGGACACGCGCGCGAACCACCCCTCCCCCAACTCCACCCGCCCCCACAGGACCAGCGCCGCCACCGCGACCGGCGTGAACGCCTCCGCGCTCACCAGAGCGGCCGCCACGCCCCCCGCCGTCGCCGGGGCGGACCACGCGCCGTGGTGTTCCGTGGCGTCCAGGCGGCGCTCGATCTCGGCCCGCGTCACGGTCGTCCGGGCGGCGAAGATCAGCTCCGGCTGGCGGATCGATTTGTCCTCCGCGATGCCCGTGCAGCGGATGCCCGTCACCTCGTCGTCCGCCAGCGACAGCTCCTCGCGCAGCTCGCGCCGCACCGCCGCGAACGGGCCCGCATCCGTCGGGTCCAACGCCCCGGCGAACGGGTGCACCCGCCGGGGGTAGTACGCGACCGAGTCGTTCCGCCGGCCCATCATCAGCCACCCGTCCGCCGTCACCAGAGCGGGCGACACGCCCACCGGGTTAGCGAGCACGTCCCGCCCGTAGCGGTCGGCCAGCTCCGGGTGCGCGAGGTTGGTGCCAAGAAACGCCTTGTACGTGGTGCGCGACAGCTCGAGCCGCAGTTCTTCCGCGGTCGCACGCCACCGTTCCAGCCGGCACATCGGCCCGTCGAACAGGTGCACGCCCGGCCGCGCCGTGGCGCGGGCCCACGCCGCGTCGATTAGCGCCTCGACCTCGGGCACGCGCCGCCGGCCGTCCGCCACCCACGCGGCGCGCAAGCACCCCTCCGACCAGTCGCCCGTTGCGTGAAACTCGATGAGCTCTCGAATGATCATCGTCCGCGACCTTCGTGGATGCTCGGGCGACAGAGCCGCTGAAGCGGCCCCGCCCGGCACATACTGTAATCCGTCCCGCGTCCCGACAACTGACGACGGGGTCACCCGCAACTGACAATGGACAATTGACCATGGACGATGGACATCCGCCCGTTGTACAACCCCGTCGCCCCACATGAAACGCACCGCCCTGCTCCTCTGGTTCGTCGCCGTCGCGGTGCTGTTGGCCGCCAACTCGGTCGTCTGTTACGTCAACGTCCGCAAGCTGATCGACCACTCGGCGTACGTCTCGCGGTCGCGCGAGACGATCTTCGCCCTCGACCGCCTGATGTCCGCCCTCAAGGACGCCGAGACGTCCGAGCGCGGGTACGTGATCACCCAGGACCCGACCTACCTCGAGCCCTACCGCGAGTCGATCGCCGCCATCAAGACCGAGAGCCGGGCCCTGGACGACCTGGTCCCCGCCGACGCGCCCCAGCAGATGCAGGTGACGGCCCTCCGCGCCCTGGCCGACGAGAAGCTCGAGATCCTCCTCAAGGTCGTCGAGATCCGCGACCGCCAGGGGTTCGACGCCGCCAAATCCGCGATCCAGTACGGGATCGACGGCCGCCCCGGCGCGCCCCTGCGCAACGGCAAGCGCGTCATGGACGACGCCCGCACCGTGTCGGAAAACCTCCGGCAGACCGAGAAGCGCGAGCTCGACGCCCGCCAGGCCGAGCGCGATACGGCCAGCACGACCGCCACCGCGACCCTGATCGGGGCGGGCGGCCTGAACGTCTTCCTGCTGATCGGCTTGGGGGTCGCGGTCTACCGCCACGTATCGGCCCGCGCCGCCGCGACCGCCGAGCGCGAGCGCTCGGCCCGGCTCGCCGCCGAGGTCGACGAGCGCCACCGCGTCGCCCGCACGCTCGAGGCCTTGAACCAGAAGCTCGAGACGTCCAACCGCGAGCTCCAGGACTTCGCCCACGTCGCCTCCCACGACCTCCAGGAGCCCCTGCGCAAGATCCAGGCGTTCGGCGACCGCCTCCAGAAGCGGTTCGCGGGCGTCCTCGCCGACGACGGCAGGGACTACGTCGACCGCATGCAGAACGCCGCCGGCCGCATGCAGACCCTGATCTCCGACCTGCTCGCCTTCGCCCGCGTGACGACCAAGGCCAAGCCGTTCGCCGTCGTCGACCTCAATACCGTCACGCGCGACGTCCTGTCCGACCTCGAGGCCCGGATCGAATCCACCGGCGGGACCGTCGACGTCGCCCCCGACCTCCCGACCGTCGAGGGCGACCCCACGCAGGTCCGGCAGGTCGTCCAGAACCTGATCTCCAACGCCCTCAAGTTCCGCAAGCCCAACGTCGCCCCGCACGTGCGAATCACCGCGCGCGTGCTCGGGCTTGTCGCGCCGCCGGAAGGCGCCACAGATCCGACCGTCACGCGGACGCCCCACCCGCTCGTCGAGATTTCCGTCGCCGACAACGGCATCGGGTTCGACGAGAAGTACCTCGACCGCATCTTCAACGTCTTCCAGCGCCTGCACGGCCGCCACGAGTACGAGGGCACCGGCATCGGCCTGGCCGTCGTCCGCAAGATCGTCGAGCGCCACGGCGGGACGATCACCGCCCACTCCCGCGAGGGCCACGGGGCGACGTTCGTCTTCACCCTGCCGCTCGCTTCAGTCGGAGCCGAAGTCGCGCCCACGAGCGCCTGAGGAGCCGGTGGCATGGGTACCGCCCGCAGGGCGATACCCGTGTTCGGCGCTGGACCGCGCCAACCGCGCTCCCCTTCGGGCGGCGCTGTCGCTTGCCCTCCGGGTCGCGGCTAAACAGGTCGTCACCGTCCGTCGGCTCCCTTACAAACCGCCGCAAGATTCCCCACTGGTGCGCCCCCGCCCGCGCCGGTACCCTCCGAGCACCCGACCATGCGACGCCATCACGCTCTACTGACCCTCTGCGTCCTCGCCGCCCTGGTGGCCCCGGCCGCCCATGCCGCCGACGGCCCCACCCCCTACCCCGACCCCAAGGCCGACGCCGCCTGGCCGGGCAAGGGGCCGATCCGCCTCCACGGGTGGATGGTCGACAATCGCAAGCACTTCTGGACCCAGCGGGCCAAGGACCAGGGCGCGGTCGTCTTCGTCGGCGACTCGCTCACCGGCGGGTGGAAGGCCGACCACATGGCGAAGTCCTTCCCCGGCCTGAAGGTCGCCAACCGCGGGATCGGCGGCGACGTCACGCGCGGCGTCCTTTTCCGCTTGAAGGAGGACGTGCTCGACCTCAAGCCCCGCGCGATCGTCCTGTGCATCGGCACCAACGACCTGAGCACCCACGCCGAGCCGGCCGTCATCGCCTCTAACGTTTCCCTCATCCTCGCCCAGATCCGCCAGCACGATGCCAACCTGCCCGTCGTCCTCTGCAACATCCCCCCGCGCGACCACAAGGACGCTCCGACCAAGCCCAACGCCGTTGCCGACCTGAACGCCCGCCTTGCCAAGCTCGCCGAGACTGCCAACGACGCCCACCTCAAATTGGTCGACCTCCACACCCCGCTGGCCGGCCCCGACGGCAGGCCCAAGCCCGATTCTTTCGCCAAAGACCGCCTCCACCTCGCCCCACCCGGCTACGATCAGTGGGCCACCGCGCTCGGCCCCGCGTTCGAAGCGCTGGGCATCAAGTAACCCGTTCATCCTTCATCCTTCCGCCTTCATCCCTTCCGACATGTCCCCCGCCATCAAACCCATCACGATCCTGCTCGCCGACGACGATTCCGACGACCGCATGCTCGCGCGGGACGCGCTCAAGGAATCTCGCCTCGCCAACGACATGCGCGAGGTCGAAAACGGTGAGGAACTGCTCGAATACCTCAACCGCCGCGGGAAGTGGACGAACCCGGTCCTCTCCCCGGTCCCCGGCCTGATCCTGCTCGACCTGAACATGCCGCGCAAGGACGGCCGCGAGGCGTTGCGCGAGATCAAGTCCGACCCGCGCTTCCGGCACATCCCGATCGTCGTCCTGACCACCTCCAAGGCCGAGGAGGACATCTACCGGTCCTACGACCTGGGCGTGAACAGCTTCATCACCAAGCCGGTCACGTTCGACGGGTTGGTCGGCGTGATGAAGGCCCTGGGGCGGTATTGGTTCGAGATCGTCGAACTTCCGCCGGAAAACACGGGCCCGGCGTCGGGCGGCAAATCGCCCGGCGCGGTATAAATCCCTTAGGCGAAACAGCGGTTCGCACATTCGCGCCGCCCCGTCGTATTCAGGATTGCTGTGGGCGTGCCCGCCGGCGTTATGCGCCGGCGACCCGACCTCAACCGCCGCAATCGACCGCGAGAGAGCCGCACCCGCCGATGGCCCAACCAGACGTGAAAGTGCTGATGGTCGACGACGACGAGGACGACTTCGTCATCGTCCGCGACCTGCTGCGCGACGCCGACCCGCGCCCCGCCCAGAACGGGCACGGCCAGCGGTACGTCGTCACCTGGGCCCCGACCTACGCCGAGGGGTTGCAAAAGGCGTGCGACGGTACGGGCGGCCCGGACGTGGTGCTGGTCGACTACCGCCTGGGGGCGGGCGACGGCATCGCGTTCACGCGCGAGATGGTCTCGCGCGGGTGCAAGGCCCCGGTGATCCTGCTCACGGGGGAGAACGACCGGGCGATCGACTTCGCCGCCATGGCCGCCGGCGCCGCCGACTTCCTGAGCAAGACCCACCTCACGGCCGACCTGATCGAGCGCGCGCTCCGCTACGCCGTCGCCGCCCGCAAGGCCGAAGAACAGCGCCTGTCACTGCTCGCCGAGCGCGCCGCCCGCGCCGAGCTCGAGTCCGCCAACCGCGCCAAGGACGAGTTCCTCGCGATGCTCTCCCACGAGCTCCGCACGCCGCTCATGCCGGTCATCATGACCGTGTCAGGTCTGGAGAAGGACCCGCACCTCGGCCCGCGCCTGGCCGAGGAGCTGGCGACGATCCGCCGCAACGTCCAGATCCAGGGCAAGCTGATCGACGACCTGCTCGACCTGACCCGCGTCGGCCGCGGCAAGCTCGAGCTCGAAGAGGAGCTGGTCGACCTCCACGAGCTGATCGAACAGGCCTACCAGACGACCTGTGCCGCGGACCCGAAGGCCGCGCGGCTC
>DATHXE010000238.1:0-11069 GCA_035459845.1 Tepidisphaeraceae bacterium
CGCCGGGCACCGCCCGTCGCGGCGACGTCGGCGGGCGCGGCGGCGCTGGAGGGCTGGGACGAACCAGATGGCCGAGCCCAAAGCAAGGGGCGTGAGGACGGTCGGCCAGGCGATCACGAGGAGGATTCCGTTGGCCGTCCCGGGCGGTGGGCCGCCGGGCCGAGCGCCGGCCGGGTCCGGGAAAGCGTGCACGCCGAGCATGTTGAAGGTTGGAGTCCCCTCGGGGTCGGGGCCTGGACCGCGCTTGAAGAACAGCCGCGCCCAGTAGGTCCCGTCCGCGATCCGGGTGGTGGGCGGGAGCAGGGCCCCACACGCGTACAACTCGAGCCCGCGACGGGCGAGGCCGGCCGAGAAGCGGCCGTAATAGGGGGCGGGTACCCCGCCCGTGGTGATTGTTCGAAGGCCTTCGCACGACAGGGCCGCATGTCCGGGCGTCACGAACGACCGGACTGCCAGTGCTCCGGCCCCAAGCAACGTGAGAAAACAGACGATGCCGGCCCGGCCGGTCCATCGCGTGAGCCATCCGGGGCACTCGGTCACGTGGCGCTTGCAGTAGGTGCAGGTGCGCGAGCGGTCGCGCCGACCGCCGCAGACGGGACACCGGCCGCGCCACCGCCGGCGGGCGGCAATGATCACGTTCGAGAGCGGCCAGAGGGCGAGCGAGGTGGCGATCAGCGCGAACGGGACGACGGTGTCGACCGTGCGAACGACTCGCTTAACGCCCCGGCCGACGGCCTGTTCGGTGACGGTCGCCCGCCGCCCGAACCCGGCGACGGTGGCCGGCGGAGGGGTGTGAGCAGGCGCGCGCCAGTTGAAGGGGAGCGTCGCCGGCGCGAACGTCCACGGCTCGTCCGTCGGGCTCATCGCTTCGGGTGGTGATGCGCCGGCGACCATGTCCTGGCGGACGTGGGTGATGACGAGGCGGCCGTTCTGCACCATGAAAGAGAGCAGCACGTAGCCGTTGGTCTGCGGGGCCCGGGCGAGCGTGCGCGAAACGAGGACGCCCGCGCGATGAGAATTCCACCATGCGACAAGGACGAGCAGCAGCGCGACCATCGCGGCCCATGACAGGGCGCGCCAGACGAAGAGGAACGTCCACCCGAGCGTCCTGCGCATCGATGGTTTCCCGAGTCAATCGCGCAAAACGCTACGCGGCATTGAATTGCCACGGTCTCGTGAGGACGCCAACTGGCGCCTTCACATCGCGAGAATCTTATCGAGGTTCTGGCTCAGCGCCGTCATGCGCGCCAGGTCCCCGCCGCCCATTTCGATCGTGGCCCAGGCGCCCTCTTTCGCGTAGCCGACGTCGTCCAGCGCCTTCATGATCGCCTGCCAGTTGTTCGAGCCGGCGAGGAGGTCGGTGCCGAAGCCGGCGTAGCGGCCGGCGGCGTCGGCCTTCTTGCGGTCGAACTCCTTGACGTGGATCCGCACGATCCGCTTGCCCAGGATGCGGATCCACTGCTCGGGCCACCCGTAGTGGATCACGTTGCCGATGTCGAAGTACCAGCCGACGGCGGGGGACTCGAACTCGTCGACGTACCGCGCCGCCTCGAGCGGGCTGAGCGCGAAGTTGTTCCAGACGTTCTCGATCGCGATCTTCACCCCCAACTCCGTCGCCAAAGGAATGGCCTTGCGGATCTCGGCCTGGGAGCGCTTGTAGCAGTCGTCGTACGAGACCTTCTCGTTGACCACGCCGGGGACGAGCAGGACGGCCCCACCGCCGAGCGCCTTGCACTGGCGGATCGACTCGAGGAGGAAGTCGAGGCCCTGCTTGCGGATCGACTCGCTCGGGTCGGAGAGGTGGAGCGACCAGTGCTTGGAGTCGCACACGCCCTCCATCTCCAGGCCGCTCTCCTTGAGCGCGGCCTGGAGATCTTCGACCGGCAGCTTGGTATCCGGCAGGTTGAGCTGGAGCCCCTCGAACCCGGCCTGCTTGAGGATCTTCATGCGGTCGACGAGCGAGTCGCCCTTGGGCAGGCCGAAGTAGGCCTTCTTCATGGGCCGGCGCTTGCCCTGGGGCGGGGCGGCGGGGTCGGCGCCCGATGCGGCGCCCGCGAGCCCGGCGATCCCCGCGATCGCGACGGAGGCCTTCAGCATCGAACGACGATCGATCCCGTGGGACATGTGCGCGTTCCTTTCGTTGGTGCCCGATTCTCCCCGTGCCTTACGCCGCGCACAAGTCCGGGTTGCGTACGAAGAAACCCACGGAGTGGGCTCCGTGGGCTTTTACTCGCAACGCGCAACTCGTCACTGTTCTCAGCTGATCCCCGCGCCGCCGCCGATGTCCATCTTGACGACGCCGCGCTGGCGTTTGACGGCGATGATGCGCTGTTTGATCTTGTCGAACAGGGGGCGCGGGTCGGGCAGGCCGCGCAGGGGCAGCTGGGGGTTAGTGTCGTCGTTCGAGAAGATGGTTACCGTGCCGACACCGAGCAGGCGGTCGAAGAACGACTGTTCGAAGCGGACGTCTTCCACGTGCCAGAGCTCGAGGGTGTCGATCTTCTTGCCGAGGATGCCGCGCTCGTAATCGATGCGGTAATTGGTGATCCGGTAGCGGATCGAGCGCGTCACCAGGATCGGTGCGATGATCACGCCCAGCCCGACGAGGATGCACGCGAGGTAGGCGATCCAGTGGACGGCCATGTTTCCGAAGCGCGCGATCAGGAAGGGCGCCGCCATGATCGCCAGGCCGATCAGGAGGCTGAGCAGGAATTTCCCGAACGCCCCGCGGACCATCGGCGACCCGCTGAAGTACACTTCCTCCTTGTCGTCGGCCTCCTTGTGGGGGGCGTGTTCCTCGAACGCGTTGTGCGCATTGCCCTGGGGTGCCTGGCTCATCGTGCTCCTTCGAAATTGGTCAACGGTCAGTCGTCAATTGTCAGGGGTCGGTGCCGTGGGCACAACTGAGAACAGGCCCGGGATTTTATAACCCGCTCAATCCTTGCCGTTTCCGAGTTCCTCGATCCGCTTCCACATCCCGTCCGGGACGGGCACGACGCTGAGGCGGCCGATGCGGAGGAGGTCGAAACCGGCGAAGGCCGGGTCGGCCTTGATCGTGGCGAGCGTCACGGGCGACATGAGCGCGCGCTTGGGCTTGATGTCGACCACGACGATCTTCTCGTCGTCCGCCGCCGGGTCCGGGTACGGGGCCGACGTCACTTCGGCGATGCCGACGGCGGCGCGCTCGTCGCCGGTGTGGTAGATCAGGACGGGGTCGCCCTTCTTCATCGTGCGGATGTGCTTGAGCGCCAGCGCGTTGGTGACGCCGTCCCACGTGGCCCGCTTGTCCTTGACGAGCTGCGCCCACGCGAACTCAGAGGGTTCGGTCTTCAAGAGCCAGCGGGCCATTCGTTCTCACTCCGCGGGGTAAGTGACCGTGGGCTGCCGCCCTCGGCTATCAAGGACATTCGTTCACATGCGGATGCGCGGGCCACCGCCGCCCCCGGCGCCGGCGCCCGCACCCGCCCCGGGCGCGCCGCCGACGTCGGCGAGCGGCTTCTGGATCGTCTGGGTGACCTTGCGGAGCAAATCGTAGAAATCGACCTGCGCCAGGTGCATCGCCTTCATCTTAAGGTGCGAGGCGATCCGCTGCTGGAGCGATTCGAGCTGGGCGTGTTGCGCGTCCGACACGGGCATGCCGGACTGTTCCTGCCGCAGCAGCGTCTCGAGCTGGCGGTTGAAATCCGCGACGAGCCGGCCGGCCTCGGGGTCTTCGGCGACCGACTTGGCGGCCGACTTGTACCGCTCGTAGCTCGGGTGCTCCTTGACCATCTGGCCGACCTTTTCGGCGGCGTCGAGGATCGCTTGCGTGTCGGTGGCCATTCGCGTAACTCCGTGGGTTCGTCGTCGTCGTTCTCGGCGTGCTTCGCGGTCTGTCGACGGCCACTATAATCGCGGGGACGGCGCCGTCCAATGTGGAGAATCGGGTCCGAATGACGTCACCGTCGCGCTATCACCGTCAGTCACTCCTGCCGCAGATCGGCTCGGCGGGTCAGGAGCGCCTTGCCCGCGCTCGCGTCCTCCTCGTCGGGTGCGGGGCGCTGGGGACGACGATCGCCGATCAACTCGTCCGCGCGGGCGTGGGTCATTTGACCGTGGTGGACCGGGACGTGGTGGAGGCGACGAACCTGCAGCGGCAGACGCTGTTCGACGAGCGTGACGCCACCGCCGGGGCGCCCAAGGCCGTCGCCGCCGCCGACCGCCTCCGTGCGGTCAACTCGTCCGTCGAAATCACGCCGGTCGTCACCGATGTTCACAGCGGCAACAGCGAGGGACTCCTCGGATCTAAGACCGATTTAATTCTCGACGGGACCGACAACGTCTCGACGCGTTACCTGATCAACGACGTCGCCGTGAAGCACGATGTGCCTTGGGTCTACGGCGCGGCGGTCGCGACGGAGGGACGGGTGATGTCGATCTTCCCTGGGCGAACGCCGTGCCTCCGGTGCCTCTTCCCCAACCCACCCGCAGCCCACGAACTGCCGACGTGCGACACGGCGGGTGTGCTTGGCATGGGGGCGGCGGTCGTCGGGGCGTTCCAGGCGATGCAGGCGATCAAGATCCTCGTCGGCGCAACGCCCGAGGCCGAGATGCTCGCCCTGGACTTTTGGCCCTGGCGCGTGCGGACGATCAACACGGCCGAGGCCCGGCGGGACGATTGTCCGTGTTGTGGGATGCGCCGATTCGAGTTCCTGGCGGCGCGGCCCGACTCGTCGCTCACGCTCTGCGGGCGCAACGCGATCCAGATCCGGCCGACCCAATCGACGCGCGTCGATCTGCCCGCGCTCGCCGAGCGGATTCGCCCCGGCGGGCGGACGGAAGTCACGCCTCACCTAGTTCGCTGTCACCTGTCGGATCCGGACGGAGTGACGCTAACTGTGTTCGCCGACGGGCGGACGCTGATCCAGGGCGTGACCGATCCGGGCCGTGCGCGGGCGCTGCACGCGAGATGGGTCGGCGCGTGATCGCCGACACGGAAGCGCGCTCATTTCGAGCGACGTCCGCGCCTAACTCAGAGTCCCGCCTTCGCCGCCGCGCGGAAGTGCGCGTCGCGCGGGTCCGTGAGCAGGTCGTGCAGCGCCTGATACAGCTTCTTTGCGGGGGCCGCGTTGGGCGTCGGCGGGA
Organism: Tepidisphaeraceae bacterium; assembly: GCA_035459845.1. Classification (GTDB taxonomy): domain Bacteria; phylum Planctomycetota; class Phycisphaerae; order Tepidisphaerales; family Tepidisphaeraceae; genus DASPKW01. The sequence continues at coordinate 5,125 of DATHXE010000238.1, forward strand.
GGTTCTCGGCCAGCGCGAATGCGGCCTTGATCGACTGATTCCGAAGCCACCCGACCGGCGCTTCCTTGACCGCCGCCAGGATCGGGTCGATCGCCTGTGGGCTGGCGGTCTGGGCGAGGGACCAGAGGGCGGTGGCGCGGAGGCGGTCGTCGGCCGAGGCGGTGCGGGCGAGCTGCGCGAGCGCGTCGATCGCGCCGGCGTCCTTCAGGTAGCCCAGCGCCTGGGCGGCGGCGAGCTGCGGACGGCCGGTGGTGGTCAGCGATTGGCGGAGCACGGCGACGGCGGCGGAGACGTCCGCCTTCTCGCTCGACCTCGCCAGCGTGACGATCGCCTGGGCGGCCGGATCGGATAGCTCGGCGTCGGTCAGCAGGGGGATCAGGGCCGGGATCGAATCGGGCCCGGCGCACGACTGGAGCGTGCGGATCATCAGCCCGCGGAGGCTCGGCGATTTCGTCGTGTCGGCCAGCTTTGTCGTGACGGCCTGCACGAGCGCCGCCCGCTCTTTCGACTTGCCCGGGCGCGCGGTGTGGAGGGTGAGCGCGTGGAGGACGTACCGCGGTTTGTGCGCGGGGCCGATGTCGGGCTCTTTGATCAGGTCGATCAGGTGCGCGACCGACTCGGGCCCGCCGGCGACGAGCTTATCGAGCAGCACGTCGGCCTCGGCCCACGTCGGGCCGGTGAGCTTGCCCTTGGACTTGGGCGGGCCGGGCGGCGCCGACGGCGGGGCGGGCTTTTCCGGCGGCTTTTCCGTCGCCTTCTCAGGAACCGTGGGCTTCGCTTCGCCCGGCTTCGCATCACCCGCGGCCGGCTTCACTTCCGGCTTGGCGTCGGGCTTCTTCGGCGGCGCGGGCGGCGGCGGCGGGGGATTGTCCAACTCCGGGAACTGGTCGACGATGGCTTGGATGTCGGCGGGGGTGGGCATGGTTGGCGTGGGGAATCGAGGTGAAGCTTCGTGCGACGCGCGGGCGGGACGCCCGCGATACGGCGGAGATCAGAGGTGCCACGGCGCGCGCATCGGCGGGTTGATCAGCCGGTTGGCCTCTTCGTCGCCGACGATCTGCTCGGTCACCGGGTCGAACTTGAGCTTTCGGCCCGTGCGGATCGCGAGGTTGGTCAGGTGCAGGATCGTGACCGTGCGGTAGGCGGCTTCCGCGTTCCCGCCCGCCGGCTTGCGCTGCTTCACGGCCTCGGCGAACGTGAGAAGCGGCTCGGGGTCGGGCATGGCCGCGAGTTTCTTCTGATCCGCCTCGGACAGGTCCGTCACCTTGGGCGTTTTGGACGACAGCCCGGACGGTTCGCCCCATTCACCGGACTCCAGCACGAGCGTGAACCCGTTGGCGTACTTCAGCTTCGACCACGCCCACATGCCGGTGACTTCCGGGTGAGCGGGCGGCGCGCTGGCCTCCACCTCGACCGGGAAGGTCGTATCGAGCCCGTACAGCCACGCGAGCGGGTCCATGAAGTGCTGACCCATGTCGCCAAGGCCGCCGTTCTCGTAATCCCAGTACCAGCGGTGCGTGCCGCCGACGCGCGTGGGGTTGAACGGCTTGAGCGGGGCGGGGCCGCAGTACAGGTCCCAGTCCAAATTCGCCGGCACCGGCGCGTCGGCGACGTCGAGCCGGCCGGACCATTCCTTGACCTTAAACCCGCCGCGCCGGACGACGCACGCGTCGGTCTTACCCAGCAGCCCGGACGTCATCAGCTTACGCGTCTGCCGGTTGCCCTCGTTGCCCGCCATCCCGAAGCGCCCGAACGTGCCGATCTGGAAGACGCGGTTGTACCGCTTGAACGCATTGGCGACCGCCCGCCCCTCGCCGATCGTACGCGTCATCGGCTTCTCGCAGAGCACGTCCTTCCCCGCCTCGGCCGCGGCGATCGAGATCAGCGCGTGCCAGTGGGGCGGCGTCGCGATCGCGACCAGGTCGATGTCCTTGCGATCGAGGACGTGGCGGAAGTCGGTGTAGATCTTCTTGCCGTCGACCTTGTCCTTGAACTTCACGTCGCACAGGGCGAGCTGTTCGACGTTGAGATTCTTGGACAGCTCCTTGTAGGTGCCGGGCCCGCGGCCGCCGACGCCGATCAGCGCGCCGCCGAACGTTTCGGACGGGGCGACGTGGTCGGGGCCGCCGAGCACCTTTGCGGGGACGATCGACACCCCCGCGGCGGCGCTGGCGGCGAGGACTGACGACTTGAGGACGGCGCGGCGGGACGGGCGCGAGTGGGACATGGTACCCACTGCTAGTCCGCGCGGGCGCGTTTCGTTTATCGGTTCAGGAACACGGCAGCGGCGCCCAGCACGTTGATGTCGTCCGGGATTGCGCTCGCCTCGACCGTCGTGCGGTCGCGCGTCGCCGCGAACGAACAGCACTCGACCATCGACTGCCGAACTCCCGGGAGCAGAAACTCCGTCGCGCGCGACGCCCCGCCGGCCAGGATCACCTTCTCCGGGTTGAACGTGTCGACGAAGTTGGCGATCGCGCGGCCGAGGTATTGTCCGACCGAGAAGAGGATCGCGAGCCCGGCGGGGTCGGCGGCGCGGGCGGCTTCAGTAATGGACTTGGTGGAAACCGTGTCGAGCGTCAGGCGGGTCGACGGGGTTTTTGCGAGCTGAGATTTGGCGAGGCGGCCGATCCCGGCCATGCCCGCGTACGCCTCGACGCACCCCTTGCGGCCGCACCCGCACGCGAACGCGTCGGGGCCGTAGTCGACCTTCACGTGGCCCAGTTCGGCGGCGGCGTTGTCGGCGCCGACGAGGAGCTTGCCGTCGCAGATGACGCCGCCGCCGACGCCGGTGCCGAGGGTCAGGAGGACCATGTTCCGGCACCCCCGTGCGGAGACGCCGAACTGGAACTCGCCCAGCGCGGCGGCGTTGGCGTCGTTCTGCACCGCGACTGGCGCGCCGACTTCCTTCTCGATGAGCCGCGCGAGCGGGAGGTTCTTGAACCCGGGCAGGTTGGCGGAGATGACGATCGATCCGTCCACGTTGTTGACCAACCCCGGGCAGCCCACGCCGACGCCGTCGATGCGGGTGCACCCGGCGGCGGCGGCCAGTTCCTTCGCCGCGGCGGCGATCCGGCGGGCGGTCTCGGGGCCGGGCTGGTCGGCCAGCGTGTCGATCGTGGCGGTCTTGAGGATGCGGTGGGTCGGGGCGATCGGCGCGGGCTGGCCGGTCACCTGGGGCTGGCTATGGACCTCGGACCGGACGACCGCGAGCTTGACGGTGGTCCCGCCGATGTCGACGCCGACGACGTGCTGGTTCATGGGGCTGGATGCTCCTGACGAGGAGGCGGGATCATCGGCGGGGGGGTGAAATTTGTCGAGGGCGCGCGACGGATCTCGGGGCGGTCACGTGCACCTTCGGTGCGACCGCTAAGTACGTCCATTTAGTTCGGGCGCGGGGTGCGCGCGAGGAGGGTTACTCGAGGTACGTGTACCCCTCGAGCCCGTTCTCGTAGAACTTGAGGAGGACGCGGGACTCGTCGAGGGTGAGCTTGGAGTCGCGCAGCGCCCGCTCGACGCTCTTGCGCATCGTCCGCATCAAATCGTCGGCGTTGAACTGCACGTAGTGCAGCACCTCGCGCACCGTGTCGCCCTCGATGACCTCGTCGATCTCCGGCCGACCGTTCTCGTCGATCGTCACGTGCACGGCGTTCGTGTCCCCGAGCAGGTTGTGGAGGTCGCCCAGGATCTCCTGGTATGCCCCGACGAGGAACGCGGCCATCAGGTAGTCCTGGTTGTTGTACGGGTGCAGTTCCAGGACGGACTTCACGTCGCGCTTGTCGATGAACCGGTCGATCTTGCCGTCCGAGTCGCAACTGATGTCGGCGAGGATGCCGCGGCAGTTGGGCTCCTCGGTCAGCCGGTGGATCGGCATGATCGGGAAGAGGTGGTCGATGGCCCACGAGTCGGGCATCGACTGGAAGATCGAGTAGTTGCAGAAGTAGGTGTCGGACAGCATCGACTCGAGCCCGGCGAACTCCTCCGGCACGTAATCGAGTTTCTTCGTGAAGCCGAGGACCTTGGCGCAGATGCCCCAGAAGAGCTTCTCGGCCAGGCTGCGCTGCTCGAGCGTGCAGTAGCCGAGGTTGAACAGGTTCAGCACCATGTCCTTGGCGATCTGCGCGTCGTGGTAGTACTCGGTGAAGTTCTGCGCGTTCAGGCCGGTGTAGGCGTCGAACAGGTTGAGGACCGGCGCGGGCAGCTTGGCGCGCTCGGCGTCGTCGAGCGCGGCGGGGATGTCGAACCGCTTGAAGCCCGACCAGCCGACGACGTTGAAGACCAGGACGGAGTGGTACGCCACGAGGGCCCGGCCCGACTCGCTGATGATCGTCGGGTGGTCGACGCCGCACTGGTCGCAGATCTCCTTGACGTGGAAGACGACGTCGTTGGCGTACTCCTGGAGGCCGTAGTTGATAGAGCTTTCGAAGTTGGTCTTGGAGCCGTCGTAGTCGACGCCCAGCCCGCCGCCCACGTCGATGTACTGCAGGCCCGCGCCCAGGCGCTGCATCTCGACGTACACGCGCGTCAGCTCGATGATCGCGTTCTTGACGTTGCGGATGTTGTTGATCTGGCTGCCGAGGTGGAAGTGCAGCAGGTTCAGGCAGTCGCCCATGTCGTTGCGGCGGAGGTACTCGAGCGACTCGATCACCTCGTTGATGAACAGCCCGAACTTCGAGCGCGCCCCGCCGCTGGATTCCCACCGCCCCGCGCCCTTGGCGCTCAGCTTGACGCGCACGCCGATCGACGGGCGGACGTTGTGGAGCTTGGCGTACTTTACGATCAGTTCGAGCTCGCTGAACTTCTCGACGACCGGGATGATGTTCTTGCCGATCTTGGTCGCGAGGATCACGGCCTCGATGAACTCGTCGTCCTTGAACCCGTTGCAGATGATCGGGGTCTTGTCGTCGCCGACCAGGGCCATGACGGCGAGCAGTTCGGGCTTGGACCCGGCCTCGAGGCCGAAGCCGAACTCGCGCCCGAAGTCGAGGATCTCCTCGACGACGTGCCGCTGCTGGTTGACCTTGATCGGGTAGACGCAGCAGTATTGGCCCCGATAGTCGTGGTCCGTGATCGCCCGGGCGAACGCGCTGTGGATCGCGCCGACGCGGTGCTTGAGGATGTCGGTGAAGCGCAGCAGCAGGGGGACGGCGATGTCGCGCTCGCGCACCTCGTCGACCAGCTTTTTCAGGTCGATCCAGCGGTGCTTCTCCTGCGTCGGGTGCACCAGGACGGTGCCGTCGGGGCTGACGGAGAAGTAGCCCTGGCCCCAGTGGTCGATCCCGTAGAGCTTGGCCGAATCGGCGGCGGTCCAGTCGGCCCGCTGAAGGCCCTCGGTGGCGGGCGTGAGGGTGGAATTCGCCGGCGCACCGTTCTGGCCGTTCCCGTTGGGGCCGGGGTGCGCCCCGTTGTCGGCGGGGGTGGCGACAGGGGGGGCGGGAGGAAGCGTCGCGGCGGCGGCGGCCGGACTGTCGTTGGTCATTTCAGGTAACCCTCAGGACGGGAGCGAATGCCGGGGGATATCGGGCCCGGTTCCCGAGTGGCGGAATCATATACCAGAGAGACCGGGCGCGTCACAGGTCGGAGGGCGGGAGAGGAAAAATATTAGGACACTTCTCAGGCGACCCGGATCACCGCTGATCACTCCCGCGCGTCCGCGGCGGAATCAGAACTTGGGCTGCTGCTGGGTGAGGCAGTGCACCGCGCCCAGGCCCCAGATCAACTCCGTGCAGTCGATCCCGATCACCTCCCGGCCCGGCAGCGCTTTCTGAAGCGTTTCGATCGCCTTGCGGTCGCTCTTCTTGTTCCGGTACGTCGGCACCAGCAGGGCCCCGTTGACGAAGTAGAAGTTGACGTACGTCGCCGGTAACCGCTGGCCGTCGAATTCGACCACGCCGGGCATGGGGATCTCGACCACATCGAACGGCCGGCCGGCGGCGTCCTTGAGC
>DATHXE010000239.1:0-9165 GCA_035459845.1 Tepidisphaeraceae bacterium
CGTCACGTCCGCCTCGAGCAAATTCGCGGCGTGCAACTGGGTCAAAATCTGCACGACCTCGGGCTGGGTCGGCGCATCGTCCGCCATGATCCCGCCAGCCAGGTCCCACGCCTGCGCGACCGTGCGCGAGCCGTCGAGCAATCCGACGAACCGGTACGCCGCGGAGGAGAGCCGGTGGTACTGGTTGCCCGCCGGGTCGCGGACGACGTACCACCGCTCGCCGCGGTAGTACTGGCGCGAGATCTGCGCGCTGGGCCGGAGGCGCGCCTTCAGGTCGGCGACGCGGTACCAGGACTCGTGGAATGTCGGGCGGAGATTCGACATGGCTTCTCGTTACTTCTCGTGGCATGGGTACGGCCGTGAGGCCTTACCCGTGTCTTCTGCGAACCGCGCCAACGCGCTCCCCTGCGGGCGGCGCGGTCGCTTGCCCTACGGGTCGCGGCTAAACGGGGTCACCCCTACCTGCAGCGCGACCGCATAAGATCACCACCACAGCTTCAGCTTCATCCAGTCCCACAGCCGGTGCGTCCAGATCCACCCGAGCGGCTTGTGCGCGGCGTCGATGCGGGCCTCGCCGGCCATGCCGGGCTTGATGAAGTCGGGCTGTTCGTCGAGCACGACGATCACGCGGAACGTGTTGTCGGTCTCCTTCGCGTTGGCGTCGCCGACCGGGACGATCCGCTTGACGCTGAAACCGACCTCGCGGTCCGGGAGCGAGTTGGCCGCCAGCCTCCCGCGCCACCCGTACGAGCTCTTCTTTCGCTCGGCCTCGTCGGCCGGCATCTCGCGGAGCCAGTGCACGTCGCGCTCGGCGACGGCCAGCTCGGCCTCCATCGCCTCGCCCGTCTTCTGGATCTCGAGCATCGGGTCGCCCGTGCCGACCCGCGCGCCTTCCTTGTCGTCCAGCTCGCCCCGCAGCACCATCCCGTCGAACGGGGCCCGGATCACCGCCCGGTTGATCTCCGCCTGGTACAGGTCGATGTCCGCCTGCGCCCCGCGGGCCCGCACCAGCGCCAGCTGCGCCCGCGCGACCGCGTTGGCGTCCTCCTTGTTCGACAGCTCCCGCTGGTACTCCGCCAGGGCCTCCGCGTACACCGCCTGCGCCTTGACCAGCTTCTTCTTCGAATCGCTGGCGTCCATCGCGACCAGCAACTGGTCCTTCACGAACCGCTGGCCCGCCTTCACGTGCACCTTCTCGATGAACCCGTCGAACGGCGCGCTGAGCGTCCGCTTCTGCGCCGGCGCGAACTGGAACGGCGCGCTGATCCGGTACATCGGCTTGTAAAGGAACAGCGTCAGCCCCACCCCGAGCAACAGGACGAAGATCAGCTTCGCCAGCACGTGCTTCGGGCCGACCGCCATCTTGCCCACCGTAGCGACCGACTTGCCCACCTTCACCGCGATCCACCGGTCGTTCTCGTGCCGGTCCCACAACTGCGGGGCGAGCAGGTCCGCCGTCACCGCCAGGGCGTTGGCGACCTCGTCGGTCAGCTTGTTCGGCGGGCTGAACTCGAGCACGACGACGCCGACGAGTTCCGCGCGGCGGCGGAGCGGGACCGAGTACACGCTCGAGTCGCCGCTCATGCGCAGCAGGGCCTCGCTCTCGCGCGTGACGTTGTCCGAGCGGTTGCCGTCGGCGTCGAACCGGACCGGCTCCTCCTGGTCGAGGCACTCCTCCATCACCCGCTGGATGCGGACGATCAGCTCCTGCTTCTTGTCGAACTTTTCCGTGTGCGACAGGGCCCGCACCTTGATCTGCGTCCCCTTCACCCAGCCGACGCTGACCCGGCTCGCGCCGGCGCGGTTGGCCAGCTCGTTGCAGAAGTTCATCGCGGCCGCTTCGAACCCCTCGGCCGTCGCCACGCTCGTCGTCAACTGCAGCACGTTCTGGTGCCGCACGGCCAACTCGCGGCTCTGGTCCATCTGCCGGCGGAGCATGTACAGCTCGAAGTACCCGGCGACCAACTGCATCGACATCAGGCGCTGGCGGGCGCGCTCGTGGTCCCGGCAGCGCGTGATGACCGCCGCCGCCGCGACCGCGTTGCCCTCGTTGCGCAACAGCGTCACGAGGCAGAACTGCGGCTCCCCGCCGTCCGGGCTGCCGACCTCGATCGCGCCGTCCTTATTCTGCTGCAGGCAGGGCAGGATGATCTCGGTGAACGCGCGGATGGCGGCCGCGCGGACCTCGTCGTCCGAGTCGTCCGGGCGGATGTGCGTGATCGTCCGCAGGCCGACCGGCCCCGGCTGGCTCGGGTCCCCCTGCCGCTCGATCAGGAACCCGGCGGCCTCGGTCCCGGCGACCGTGACGGCCATCGTGTTCAGCAGGTCCTTCATGAACGCGGGCAAATTGCTCGACGCGTCCAGCAACCGCTCGACGAGCTTCGACCGCTTCCCGCCCTGGCCCTGCTGCCCCTGGCCCTGCTGCCCCTGACTCGAAGACTCGACGATTCCTGACGACATAGATTCACCCGTTCACGCTGCAATCCCCTTCGATCATTTCGGATTGCGGATCTCGGATTGCGGATTGTTCCGCGCGTCCGAATCCGCAATCCGCAATTCGCAATCCGAGATCTTCCTCAACGGCCGGCCGTCGCCAGCTTCTCGCGCAGGTCCACGTAGATCTGCAATCCCGACGGCGCATGGTCCGCGTTCTTCAGCTCCAGGTGCACCATCCGAGTCCCGCTACCGGCGTTGGCCTGCGGGCTCATCATGCTCACGTCGGCGTCGACCCACGTCTTGCGGTCGTAGCTGACCTTGAGCTTGTCGCCCTTCTTCATCGAGAGCGACGCCATCGCCGGCACCTGCACCTCGACCTTGAGCGGGTTGTTCTGCACGACCACGATCGACTCGCGCTGCGGGTCGCCGTTGGCCCCGACGTCGTTCTTGATGCTCTGGACGATCCCGTCGCTCGGCGACGTGATCGACATCCGGTCGATCCGCGTCTTCTGTTTGTCGCGCTTCAGACCGTACTGCGCACGCTCCTGGATCGCCTGCTCAACTTTGATCGCCGCGATCCCCGTCTGCGCCTCCGCCTCGGCCACCGCACGTTGATTTTGGCCGCCCTGCGCGAGCAGGTCCTTCTCCCATTTCAGCTTGACCTGGTTCAGTTCGAGTTCGGCCCGGGCCGCGTCTTCCGGCTTCTTCGAGTTCGCATCGAATTCGAGCACCTTCAGCTCGGCCTGCTCCTCGCGGTCGTCCTGGATCATGAGGACGTCGCCGGCGTTCACCGCGTCGCCCTCCTTCACCTTCACCTCGCGGATCACGCCCATCGTCGGGAACGAGATCTTGTATTCCTTATGGGGCAGCGTGAACCCCGCAACGATCCCGTCCGACGACGGGAACAGGCCCGCGCCGCTCGGCATCGGCGGCAAGCTCGCCGGCGCCTCGGCCGACACGCGCGCCGCCCCGTACGCCCACACGCCCGCAGCCAGTCCGCCCGCCAACAACGCACGACCGATCATCCGCTTCATCTGGGGACTCCTCACACACAATGCTGCGATTCGCTGGGTTACACGACACGAGACCCGGCTCGGCACACGCCGGATAAGCCCCCTGATCGGCATACGCGGAAGGCATTAACCTTATCGACGCCGGTACGGGACGTCGAGACTATCCCGGCCGTTCCGTATCGATTTATGAAGACCGCTTCACAACGCCTTGAGCATCATCGGCTAACGCGCGCCCCGGGCTCCCGGCGTCATTCGACGGCAGTCTGATAATGACCGCCCGACCCCCGGACGGGGACAGATGGTGGGCCGCCACGTCCCCATGTCCAACGACCGCCGCCCGACCCCGGTTCACCTATTCAACGCGGAAAACGCCATAATCCGATACCATTTTCCTCAGGCGGGGGGTCGGTTCGCTTGCTGCGGTGCGAAGCACACCGTGCAGCCCTAATCATAACCTAACTTCCCCAAGTCATCCTCATCCATTCCGAAAAAATGTCCGATTTCGTGCAAAACTGTGGTCCGGATCTCTTTAACGAGTTCGGCCCTCGTTTCGCACGCTAACTCGTGGTCTTCCTGGAAGATAAGGATGCGATCGGGCATCCGGCCCGAGTGTTCGACGCTTCGATCCAACAGGCTGACCCCCTCATAGAGCCCGAAGAGCAGTTCGTCCGCTTCCATCCCCATCTCTTTGAGCAACTTACGGCTCGGGCGATCCTTGATCTCGATCGTCGACTCTTCCATGACCCGCGCGAACTGCGGCGGGAGCTCGGCGATCGCCCGCTCGACCAACTCGGCGAATTCGGTTTTGCTGACATGACACGGCATCGCTAAAATCCGTTGCCCGCATCATATAGGGTGGTCTCAACGCCCGACAAGTGACCCGCCTGCCCCCATCTCAGCCGAGGTAATGGATGACCCGTCTCGCAATTCTCCTGTCGTGTCTGCTGCTCGCCGGCGGGTGCGCCCCCAGTTTCCTGATCACCCCGGTTCAGAACACCAGCCAACTCGACGAGCAGACAGTTTCGCTCGGCAAGGGCTGGGGCGCGGGGAAGATCGCCATCATCGAAGTCGAAGGCATGCTCATGAACATGCGCACCGGCGGCCTGCTGCAGCCGCAGGAGAATGGGGTCAGCCGGTTCACCCAGGCGATGGAGGCGGCCGCGCGAGATCCGGGCGTCAAGGCCGTAGTTTTGCGGGTGAACTCGCCGGGCGGGACCGTGACGGCGTCCGACATTATGTATGAGACGGTTCAGCGGTTTAAGAAGGAGACGGGCAAGCCGGTCGTCGCGTCGCTGCAAGATGTGGCCGCGTCGGGGGCGTATTACGTCGCCTGCGGGGCCGACCGGGTGATCGCCCACCCGACGTCGATCGTCGGGAGCATCGGGGTGATCTTCAACACCTTCACGATCGAAGGCACGCTGGCCAAGATCGGGGCCAAGAGCGAGGTGGTTAAGTCCGGCCCTCTCAAGGACATGGGCTCGCCATTCCGCGAGCTGGACCCCGAGAGCCGCAAGGTCATGCAGGGGATGGTCGACGAGTATTACAAGCGGTTCGTCGGCGTGGTGACGACCCACCGGAAGCTGAACGGCGAGGGCACGCTTAAGATCGCGACGGACGGCCGGGTCTTCTCGGGCGACCGTGCGGCCGAGCTGGGCCTGGTCGATCGGACCGGCCTGCTGGACGACGCGATCGCCGAGGCCAAGTCGCTCGGGAAGGTTCCGAACGCCAAGGTGATCATGTACCGCCGGCCGTTCGGCTACACGGGCTCGATTTACGCGCAGGACACGACCCCGCAGCCCCGCGCCAACGTACTAGAACTGAGCATCCCGGGATTGCGCGACCAGATCCCTGCGGGCTTTTACTACCTGTGGATGCCGTAATCGGCGGCTGCAATCTTTTGGCCGGATTTGCGTTGCGAGGGGTGCGTGCATTATGGGATAAGTTGAAGCGGCGCACTTCTTGCGGGCAAAAGAGGCGGACACGAGTTGAAGGACGGATCGGGCGATGATCCAGATCAACTGCACGCAATGTAAGACATTGCTCACGATCGACGAGGCCTTCGCGGGCGGCGTCTGTCGGTGCCAGCATTGCGGCACCATCCAGACGGTCCCCAAGCACCTCAAGGATCAGGCCGCCAACGACGGCGGCGGGGGCAGCGGCGGGATCGCCACGCAGGTCGCCACCAAGACGCAGAAAACGCTCTACCAGAAGAAGACCGCGATCGGCGACGGGGGCGGCAACAGCGGCACCGGCCTGGACGACTTGGCGAACATCGTCAGCTCGGGCCTGACCAGCAACCGGCTCAAGAAGAAGGGCGACGGGGGCGGGAACGGTTCGGCTTCGAAGTCGGCCCGCGTCGCGGCGCCGGCCGCTAGCCGCAAGATGGTCATGATCCTGTCCGGGGCGGGGGTCGTGATCGCGCTGCTCGTCGGGATCATCGTCGTGATGGCGCTCAAGGGCGGGGACGGCGACAACAAGACCGTCGCCAGCAATGACAACAAACCGGTCACGCCGGACGTCAAGCGCAACAATCCCGAGACCGTCACCGGCAACGGCACCGAGACCGGCACGGGCAACTCCGGCAAGACCGCACTGGAATTCAAGCCCAAGATCGCCGGCTTCCTCGGCCAGACGATCGGCGAGAAGTCGGTCGCGTACGTGATCGACTGCGGGCAGGCCGCCGGCAGCGAGGGACGGTTCGACATGCTCCGCCGGGCGATCCGCAAGTCGCTCGAGAGTTTGGGTGAGGGGAAGAAGTTCCAGGTCATCTTCTGGAGCCGCGACCAGAAGGCGGCCCAGCAGTTCTTCCCGAAAGACGGCCCGGCGAACGCGAACGCGAAGAACGTCGCCGACTGTGTCGCGTGGATGGAGGGCGTGATCCCGTCGGGCATCCCGCAGATCACGCCGGCGCTCGACAAGGCGTTCAAGGGCAAGCCGGATGCGGTGCTGATCGTCGCGATGAAGGTGGGCCTGGACGACACGTTCTCGGCGGCGGTGCTGAAGAAGCGGGGGGACATGAAGAGCGGCGCCAAGCTATACACGTTCTCGATCAACCAGTCGGACGTCGCCGGCCCGCTGCGGAAGATCGCCAGCGACACGAAGGGGTCTTACAAGGACGTCTCGCTGCACGACCTGCGGGTCGCGGGGGAGTAGGCGGCGCGTACCGTTAAGCTCCCGCGAATTCGGCGCGAAGGCGGGCGCGGGCGTGGGGCGACGCGTTAGCATGCCGCGCATGATCGAGCAGCGCGCCGGCGGCGAACATCCATTGATCGTAATCGTGAGCGAACCGGGGCCGGGGCAATGCGTGGTCGCGTTGCGCGGGGACCTGGGCCTTGCGCAAGAACGGGAACTCGATCGGGCCCTCAACTCGTTGACGGTCCTCCAGGGGGTGGTCGTGATCGACTTGTCCGAGGTCGGGATGATCGCCAGCCTGGCGATGGGGGCGCTGGTCGCGGCGCAGCGCGGGCTGCGGGCGCACGGCGCGCAGATGCGCCTGGCGGCCCCGCACCCGCGGGTGCTGGAGGCGCTCAAGCGCGTCCGGCTGGACATGACGTTCGGGGTTTACGCGACGGTGGAGCAGGCGCTTGCCGCTTAGCGCCGGATCCATAACGATGATGTGGGGGTGCCCATGCGCGCGCCGACGTCACTGAAGTGAGCACACCGCGCGCCCCTCTGCGTCGTCGTACGCCCGCGCGCACGAATCGGCGGGCGCTCCTGTTGTCCGAAACGCTTTGACATCCCCCACCCCCCCGCTTACCTTCGACCCCCCATGCTCAAGCGCACCCCTTTCTACGACTTTCACGTCAGCGCCGGGGGCAAGATCGTCGATTTCGCCGGGTGGGAGATGCCCCTCCTGTACCGCGGGATCGTCGACGAGCACCACCAGACGCGCAACTCCGGGTCGATCTTCGACGTGTCGCACATGGGCCGGCTCGAGTTCAAGGGGCGGGACGCGCAGGCGTTCCTCGAGAAGGTCTGCACGCGCGGGCTGGCGGACCAGAAGGTCGGGCAGAGCCGGTACTCGCTGGTGTGCAACGAAACTGGCGGGATCCTCGACGACGTGATCGTCTCGCGCGACGCCAAGCACTGGACGATGGTCTGCAACGCGTCCAACCGCGAGAAACTGAACCACTGGTTCCACCAGGTCCGGCACGACGCCAAGCTCGACTTCGACATGGCCGACCAGACCGAGTCGACGGCGATGGTGGCGGTGCAGGGGCCGAAGGTCATCGAGCGCCTGGCCGAGCACTTGCCGGTCGACGTCAAGGCGCTGAAGCGCTACCACTTCGAGACCGGCAGCGTGATGGGGCTGATCAAGTTCACGGTGTTCCGCTCGGGGTACACGGGCGAAGACGGGGTGGAGATCGTGCTGTCGGCCAAGCTCGCGGGCATGGCCATGAAGATGCTCGGCAGCGGGATGGACAAGCCCAACGCGACGCTGAAGCCGGCCGGGCTGGGCGCGCGGGACACGCTGCGGATGGAAGCGGGCATGCCGCTGTACGGGCACGAGCTGACCGAGCAGACCGACCCGATCTCGGCCGGGCTGGGGTGGGCGGTCGACCTGAACAAGGATTTCATCGGCGCGGCGAAGCTGCGAGAGGTTCAGGCGGCGGGGCCGAAGCGCAAGCTGGTCGGGCTGGAGCTCGAGGGCAAGCGGATCGCGCGGCAGGGCACGCCGGTGGTCAAGAACGGGCAGGTGATCGGGGAGGTGACCAGCGGGACGCAGAGCCCGACGCTGGATAAGTCGATCGCGATGGCGTACGTCGACGCGGCGGACTCCGCGGAAGGGACGCAGCTCGCGGTCGACCTCCGCGGCACCGAAAACCCGGCGAAGGTCGTTAAACTACCGTTCTACAAACGGACGAAGTAGCTCCCAGGCGTCTTGCGGAATTCTTCCTTCATCCTTCAGCCTTCATCCCTCCTATGTCATCCGTCCCCACCGATCGGCAGTACCTCGAGTCGCACGAATGGCACAAGACCGAGGGCGACTCGGTCACGATCGGCATCACGCAGATCGCGGCCGACGAGCTCACCGACATCACCTACGTCGATTTGCCCAAGGTCGGCAAGAAGGTATCGGCGGGGCAGCCGTTCGGGGTGATCGAGTCGGTCAAGGCGACGAGCGACCTGTACTCGGGCGTGACCGGCGAGATCGTCGCCGTCAACGACGCGCTCAAGGCCGACCCGGGATTGGTCAACCGCGACCCGCACGCCGCGGGCTGGATGATCAAGGTAAAGGGCACGGCGGGCGACAAGCTGCTGAGCGCGGACGACTACCTCAAGAAGACGGGCCACTGATTGGCCGACTGCTTCTGAGGTCATCTCGACGCGGTGCGGACGACCGTTGCGCACGCGGCGGACGCCCTGACGCGGCTGAGCTGTGAAATCTCAATGAAAACCGGCATGACACCCCGCCCCGTGAGGCGGGGTGTCGGCGTTTAGTCGCTTGGCACGAGCTTTGAAAGGTGTGTTTCGCTCGCAGAACGTTCAACGACGTCCTGCGGGTCGCGAGAACGCCGATCGGAAACGGCCTTGTGCGTCGCCGGCCCGTCAGACGGGCGGGTGGCGCGTCCGCGATGAACATTTCGCAGTGGCCGCTGGAACTCGGAACGCCCCGGCCGCACCTCTGAGACATCGTCCGTTCCGCGACCCCGTTCTCGGGGTTGTGCGTCTGGAAAACGACGAACCGAACACCTCCCTGTTTTAAAGGAGACTG
>DATHXE010000240.1:0-2535 GCA_035459845.1 Tepidisphaeraceae bacterium
CAGGGCCCGCGCGTGGTGCGCGAAGAGAAGCCCGACGTGGTCCCGGCCCCGCGGCCGCGCGGCCCGCGGTTCGAGGGCGGGGGCACCGGCGGCCCGGCGTCGTTCCAGCCCGCGCTGCCGCGCGGCGGGGCGGGCGTCAAGCGCCGCGACGACGAGGGCGAGGAGTCCGCAGCGGAGAAGGAAAAGAAGGCCAAGGCCAATTCCCTGTCGACCCGCCGCCGCGGGTCGGACGGGCGCCGCGGCGAGGCCGACGAGAAGCTGCGCGAGTTCACCGACGCCGACCTGATCGAGCGCAAGGAGCGCCTGCTCAACGCGACCGGGTCGCGGGCGGCGTTCGACCTGCACCTGAAGAAGGTCGCCCAGCGCGGGACCCACGCGATCGCCAAGAGCGCGTCTGAGAAGGGCGAGCCGGTCGAGATCGACCTGCCGCTCACGCTCCGCCGCCTGAGCGAGACGATGGGCGTCAAGGTCAACGACCTGATGGCCAAGCTGATGCGCAAGGGCATCATGACCGGGATCAACGCGAACCTGGACGTCGAGACCGCGCAGCTGATCGCGCTCGACTACGGGATCGAGCTGCTCGTCCGGATGCCCAAGAGCGCGGATGAGGAACTGGCGGAGGAGTTCGACCAGCGCCCGGTCGACCCGGCGAACCTGGTCACGCGGCCGCCGGTCGTCACGATCCTCGGGCACGTCGACCACGGCAAGACGAGCCTGCTGGACAAGATCCGGTCGGCGAACGTGGCCGCGGGCGAGGCCGGCGGGATCACGCAGCACATCGCCGCGTGGACCGTCGAGATCGGCGCCGAGGGCGCGAAGAAGCGCGTCACGTTCATCGACACCCCGGGCCACCAGGCGTTCACGAGCATGCGGGCCCGCGGGGCCAACATGACCGACGTGGTCGTGCTGGTCGTCGCCGCCGTCGAGGGCGTGATGCCCCAGACGATCGAGTCGATCAACCACGCGCGGGCGGCCGGCGTGCCGATCGTCGTCGCGCTGAACAAGATCGACCGTCCGGACGCCAACCCGGACATGGTGCTCGGCCAGCTCGCCGCCAACGGCCTGAACCCGACCGAGTGGGGCGGCGACGTCGAGGTCGTCCGCACCAGCGCGGTGACCGGCCAGGGCATCCCCGAGCTGATCGAGATCCTCGATCTGCAGTCGCAGATCATGGAGCTCAAGGCCGACCCGACCGCCCCGGCGACCGGGCGCGTGATCGAGTCGCAGATGGTGCCGGGCCTCGGGGCCGCGGCCACCGTCCTGGTGCAGGGCGGCACGCTCAAGACGGGCGACATCATGCTCGTCGGCGGGTCCTTCGGGCGCGTCCGCAGCCTGCTGAACGACAAGGGCACGCACATCCCCGAGGCGGGGACGAGCACGCCGGTCATCGTGGCGGGCTTGAACGGCCTGCCCACGTCGGGCGAGCGGTTCTACGTCCTCTCGGACTTCGAGCGGGCGCGGACGATCGCCGACCAGCGGGCGAACCAGAACCGCCAGACCACGCTGGCGGGCCAGAACCGCCTGAGCGGCGCGAGCCTGTTCAAGGAGATGACGTCGGCCGTCGCGGTCAAGACGATCAACCTGATCATCAAGGGCGACGCGCAGGGGTCCGTCGAGACGCTCGTGGCGACCGTCACCGCCCAGAACACCGAAGAGGTGCAGGTGAAGGTGATCCACAGCGGCGTCGGCGCGATCAGCGAGAGCGACGTCGAGTTGGCGATGGCGACCCGGATCAACCCGGAGGACCCGTCGAGCCCCCGCAAGGTGGCGATCATCGGGTTCCACGTGGTGCCGGACGAGTCGGCCCGCAACGCGGCCGAGCAGAACCACATCGACGTCAAGACGTACCGCGTGATCTACGAGATCTTCGACGACCTGAAGAAGAGCCTGAGCGGCCTGCTCGAGCCGGAAATCCGCGAGAAGCTGCACGGGCACGTCGAGATCCGCCGGGTCTACAAGGTCAGCCGCGTGGGCAACATCGCGGGCTGTTTCGTGACCGACGGGCACATCAGCCGCGGGAGCAAGATCCGCCTGATCCGCGACGGCAAGGTGATCACGGAAGACATCACGATCGAAACGCTCAAGCGCGTGAAGGATGACGTGAAGGAAGTGAAGGCCGGGCTCGAGTGCGGCATCAAGCTCGCCGGGTACGACGACATCAAGGAGGGCGACGTGCTCGAGGGCTACATCCGCGAGAAGTTCGAGCGGACGCTGTAACGGGCGACGAAACGTGAAACGTGAAGACATGAAACATGAAGAGGTGGCCGCCAGGCGGTTGTCGCTTCTTCATGTTTCATGCTTCGTGTCCTCACGTTTCCGACGGTGATGACCATCGGCATCCTCCAGCTCGAGCTAGAGATCCCCGACGCGATGTCGCTCAAGGACAAGCGGCGGCAGGTGCTGAGCCTGAAGGACCGGATCCGCCGCGGGCACAACGTGTCGGTGGCGGAGGTCGGCGGGCTGGACGAGCACCGGCGGGCCGTGCTGGGCGTGGCGATGGTCAGCAACGACCTGCGGTACGTGCAGGGCGCGCTC
>DATHXE010000241.1:0-2819 GCA_035459845.1 Tepidisphaeraceae bacterium
GCGCTTTACGTTTTTCGTCTTTTCGTTTCCGCCATGTCTGGCCGATGTACGGTTTTCCTCAAGCGATCTCACACAGCTGGTCGATACATCACTGTCGCGCAACTCCTGCACGGCCGATAAGCCGCTCCGTCCGATAAGATCGCCCGCGCCAGTTTTGGCAGATGATTATGCTGGTTGAAATGGGAAGTCTGGATAGACTGGGATGGAAATCTGGGCCGGCGAGAACTGCCGGAAGCGCAGAAATAATTGCCGGCCGCCTATGCGGTTCGTCGTAATTGCCTGCCAGTGCACGGTTTGCCGATTTTCGAGATTCGCGCTCAAGCCTCAAGGGCAGCGAATCCTGCCTCCGATGTAGAAAGTGTCCGACGCACGAGTGTGGGTGTCGGTGATGCGGCGGTGGAATCGCCCTTCGCTTGAGTCGCAGTCCTCTAGCCCTCGGGGTCCTGACCATGAATCCGATCAACAACGTCGGCTCGAACAACCCGGTCTACAAGCTCGCCAACAACCCGATCCAGAAGCAGATCCCGACCGAGGCCGCCGGCCGGCCGTCGGCTTCCGATCGGGTCGAGCTTTCGGGCGTCGGCCACTTGCTCCAGTCGCTCAAGAACAACGACGTCCGCGCCGACAAGGTCGCCGACATCAAGGCGCAGATCGCCAGCGGCACCTATGAGGACGACGCCAAGATGGACGTCGCCGTCGACCGGATGCTGGACGATCTGCTGAAGTAACGCCGGCGCCCCGCCTGACGAAAGTTACCACGCCCGCCGGACGTGACACGCACGCCCGGCGGGCCGTTGCGCGGGTCGCCGACCGTGTTGACGAGCCCGCCCGCCGATCGTTACAACTCCGCCATGCTTCAGGCGCTCTGTATAATGGTGGGCGTCATCGCGATCGTCAGTGGGTTCGTGCAACTCGCGCGGAAGCGGCAGGTCTCGGGCATCGCCCTGATCCTGATCGGCGGCGGCGTGATCGCGTTCGGGGTGTGGATGGTGCCCCTCATCTGAGCCGAGCCGGCTCCCCGCTCACGTCCGCGGGTGAATCTCGCACCAATCGTCCTTGCAGATGAGGACGCCTCGCTCAGACACGTGCACGGGCGGCTCGAGTTCGAGTTCCTTGTACACCGCGTGCGGGTCGAACGGGCCCGTCAGGTGGATCTCCAGCGGGAACTCGGGCGCTTTCTGCCCCACCTGGGCGATCCCGAGCCCCTGAGCCAGCAGAAAGTCCAGCGGGCGCTTGAGGTGCTCGCATACCTCGTCCGTCGCGTACGTCACGTCGTGCATGACCTTCCCCCGCCGGCGCAGGCGCAGAACGACCCCCATCACGATCACGAGGACTACGACGCCGAGGAGTTGCAGCAGGTCGGTTGGACGCATGATGATTCGTAGGGTGGGCACCGCCCACCGTTTGGCAAGTCGGCGTGATCGCCCCTCACTTCACCTCCGCCTTCACCGCGATCGCCTTCCCCTCGGCGTTCGACACGACCTGAACCGGCACTTCCAGCCGCAGCGGCTTCACGAGACACAGCCCCTCCTTCTCGCCCGCCTCGCAGTAGTACACGACCAGGTCGACCTTCAGCGTCGTCGCACCGGTCACGAGCTTTATCTTCGTGCGGATCGGCAGCGTCGCGTCCTTGATGTTCCGGTCGGCCACGTCCGCCGGGATCGAGATGATCTCCGCGTGCGGCGTCGACAGGCCGACGTACAGCGGGGCGTCCGTGTTCAGCTTGTGCCCCTTCGGCAGCGCCACGTCGATCACGAGCTCCGCCTCGCCCGGCGTCACCCGCTGCGCCGGGAGCGTCGTCACGGGGCCCGAGAGCGTCTTGTGCGTGGCCTTGGTCATCGTCTCCAAGCCCGTGATTTTCAGGGTCGAGACGTTCTTCGAAGCGAAATCGTAAACCCGGATCGAGTGGTTGTTCGTGTCGGCGACGAACAGCTTCCCCCCGGCCAGCGCCAGGCCGTTGGGCTCGTTCAGCAGCGCCTGGTCGGCCGGGCCGTCCTTGTAGCCGCCCTTGCCGGTGCCGATCAGGGTCGTGATCGTTTTGTTCTTCAGGTCGAGTCGTTTGACCTTGTTGTTGTACGTGTCGGCGATGAGCAGATCGCCCTCGTAGAACAGCACGCCCAGCGGGTGCTGGAGCAGGGCGTCGGCGAACGGGCCGTCCTTGTCGCCGAAGTCGAACAGGCCCTTGCCGATGAGCGTGCGCACCTGCCCCTTCTCGTCGAGGTCGGCGGTGCGGATCGCGCTGATCTCCGAGTCGGCGAAGTAGAGCGTCGTCGCCTTCGGGTCCATCGCGATGCCCGACGGCTGGGCGAGCTGCGCATCGAGCAGGGGGCCGTCCTTCAGGTTTTCGCGCGACGACCCGGCGAACGGCTCGGCCGCCCCCGTGCCCAGCTCGATCCGCCAGATCTGATGCGGCCCGGCCATCGCGACGTACAGGTGACCCTTGTGCACCAGCAGGTCCCAAGGCGACGCCAGCGCCACGTCGCGCCCGACGCCCGGGACGTTGCTCCGCGTCGCCTGCTTGCCGCTGCCGGCGAGCGTGCGGACGGTCCGCTTCACGAGGTCAATCTCGCGGATCGCGTGGTTCTCAGTGTCCGCTACGTAAAGCGTCGTCCCGGGCTCGCCCCAGGCCACACCCTGCGGCTGATGGAACTTCGCCTCGTTGAACGCACCATCCACTAAGCCCTTGCTCCCCTCGCCGATCATGAACTGCACCTTTCCGCTCGCGGCGTCAAGAATCAGGATGCGGTTGTGGTTCGAATCGGAGATGGCCAGCCACTTCCCCTCCGACGCGATCTTCCCCGGGAACGCCAGCAGCGACT
>DATHXE010000242.1:0-7480 GCA_035459845.1 Tepidisphaeraceae bacterium
CACGCTGCCCCGAAGCCGCGACGCTCGCCCGGCGGATGCGCGACGAGACGGGCACGCGGTTCGTCGATTGGGTCGACGACGTCACCGTGAACCACACAACCGCTTTCGAGGCACGACTGAGCGCGGCCGGATTTGTCCAGGCGGGTGCGGAACGGTCGGGAGACCGCCCTCGAATCGCAAGCTTCGTCCAACCGCAGGGCATGTTCCCGGCGGTTCGCCTGGCGCAGGGCACGCTCGACGACGGCGGCCTGACGGTAGCGCTGAAGGTCGAATCACTCGCCGACTTCGCGGCCGTGCACCAGCCCCAGAACGACATCGAGGGGCATCCGTTTTCCGAGTTCCGGTGGCTGCCGTTCGCGTCGGGGGACCGCACCAGTCTCGACATCGTCGAACGGCACGCTTCCCGACATGCCGGCCTCCAGCCGGGCGATCCCACCCGATCGATCCTCCGCCTCCATCACCTGGAAGAGTTCCGAAGTCGACGGCGCTATCTCGGCGTGAGCGAGGACGAGTTCGAACTCGTGGAGGGTTTAATCGACTCGGCGATCGAAGCCGTCGGCCCCGCCTGGGCCACCGACATCTTCTTCGCCGCCGAGCGCGAGTACTGGCAGCGCCGCAACCGCGCCGCCCAGTTCCAGAAGGCCCGCCAGGACCGCCTGGGCCTCGGCTGGGCCAACCACGACCACCACACGTACCGCTCGTCCCGCCGCCACTTCGCACGCCTGATCGGCCTGTGGGAAAAACTCGGCTTCGAGCGCCGCGAGCGCTTCTACGCCGGCGCCGAGGCCGGGTGGGGGGCACAGATCTGCGAGCACCCTGAGTGCGGCATCATCACGTTCAACGACGTCGACCTGTCGCCCGACGAGTTGGTGACCGACTTCGCGCACGAGCCGCTTCCCGAGCGCCACGCGCTCGGCACCGTCGGCCTCTGGTGCGCCCTGCACGGCGAATCGATCCTCCAGGCCGGCATGCACCACCTCGAGTGCCAGTTCGACTTCGACGCCCTCAAGGCCCAGATGGAGTCCGAGGCCAACATCAAGGTCATGAAGCCCTTCACCGACTTCCCCCACCTCCGCCAGGCCTTCACCGAAGGCGAGCGCTGGCCGGTGAAGGACGAGCGGATCGCCGCGCTGCTGGCGAAGAGTCAGATCACGGCGGAGCAGGCCGACAACTTTCGCAGGAACGGCGCGATCGGCTCCCACCTCGAAAACCTGGAGCGCAACGAGGGCTTCAAGGGCTTCAACCAAAAGGGCGTCAGCGACATCATCGCGCGGACGGACCCGCGGAATCAGGTGTGAGTCATCCCCCCCGGCTGACGCACGACGGATCACCGCGTCAACAGTTCCGCAATCGCGATCCGCATGACCTTCAGCAGGGTGACGCCGGCCTTCTGATGGAGCAAGTCGAGTCCGAAGTTAAAGTCGGCCGGGGCGACGATTTCCCCGTCCGGTTTCTCCCACGGGTATTCACAGTTCGTCTCCGCACGTCCTCCGTCGCGCACGGCAGGGGCCAGCAGCTCGATCCGCCTGGCGAGATTGCGAATGGCCGCGATTACCCACGTGTCGTGAGGAATCTGGCTCGCCTGGCGTGACAGGATGTGCCGCGCGATGTTCGGCAGCGTCTTGGCGACGTACGCGTGGCTCGATTGGAGCGCGTCAGGATCGGACCCGTGCCCGATCAGGTAGGCCTTGCAGAGTTTCTCGCAGGCCATCTGGAGGCAATGCAACTGGTGACACTCGGGCAACTCTTCTGACGCGTCTAACAGCGCGTCGCGCGCGTCGAGGTCGGATCCCGCCTGCCGTGCGAACGCCACTTTCCAGTCCATGACCCCTCCCTTAGGCGGTCGCCGAGACCGCGGGCCGGCGGTAGGACGGACCGAGTTGCCAGCCGTGGGGCAGCCGGAGTTGCCCGGACTGGATCTGCTCGTACTCCTCGGGGCGAACCTCGACGATGATGCTCGGGAAGAACGTGCCCGACGCGGCGTGCGGTCCGAAGTGGACGGGCACGATCCCATCCAGGGACGTGTCCCGGTTCACTTCGAGCAGCTTGACCGGTTCGGACACATCCGATTCCCGGTCGGGCGCCAGGAGGCGAACAATTTCCACGATCGACTGGTCGATCTCGTAGTGCGATTCCGCGAGGCGTCGGGCGACCGCGTCTTTCGTTCTGTCCATGTCACGGCTCCTGCAAAGGGGACGGTCGATTATACCCGCACCGCTACAGCCACGCCGCCTTTGCCTTGATGTGGTTGATCAACCCGTTCGTGCTCGCATCGTGGGCAGTGACTTCGCCGACCTTCGTCAGCTCCGGCAGGATCGCCTTGGCCAACTGCTTGCCGAGCTCGACGCCCCATTGGTCGAAGCTGTTGACGTCCCAGACGACGCCCTGGACGAAGATCTTGTGCTCGTACATCGCCACGAGCCGGCCGAGGGTGCGGGGGGTGATCTTGTCGACGACGATCGAGTTGGTCGGGCGGTTGCCGTCGAAGACCTTGTGGGGGACGAGCGCTTCGAGCGCGGCGCCTGTCAGGCCTTCCTTCGTGAGCTCGGCGCGGACTTCGGCTTCGGTCTTGCCCTTCATCAGCGCTTCGGTCTGGGCGAGGAAGTTGGAGAGCAGGATGGGGTGGTGTTCGCCGAGCGGGTTGTGGGACTGAATCGGGGCGAGGAAGTCGCACGGGATGAGCTTCGTGCCCTGGTGGATGAGTTGGTAGAAGGCGTGCTGGCCGTTGGTGCCGGGCTCGCCCCAGATGACCGGGCCGGTCTGGTAGTCGACGCGGTCGCCGGCCCGGCGGACGGACTTGCCGTTGCTCTCCATGTCGCCCTGCTGGAAGTACGCGGCGAAGCGGTGCAGGTACTGGTCGTAGGGCAGAATCGCCTGCGTCTGTGCGTCGAAGAAGTCGTTGTACCAGACGCCCAGCAGGGCGAGGATCACGGGCAGGTTCTGCTCGGGCGGGGCGGTGCGGAAGTGCTCGTCCATGTCGTGGGCGCCGGCCAGGAGCGCCTCGAAGTTTTCGAACCCGACGTACAGCGCGATGGGCAGGCCGATCGCGCTCCAGAGCGAGTAGCGCCCGCCGACCCAGTCCCAGAAGCCGAACATGTTCTCGCTCGCGATGCCGAACTCCTTCACCTTCGTGGCATTCGTAGAAAGCGCCACGAAGTGCTTGGCGACGGCCGAGGCGTCCCCCGCCTTGTCGACCAGCCACGCGCGGGCGGACTGCGCGTTGGTCATCGTCTCCTGGGTCGTGAACGTCTTGCTCGCGACGATCCAGAGCGTCGTCTCCGGGTTCACCTTCTTGAACGTCTCGGCGACGTGCGTGCCGTCGACGTTGGAGACGAAGTGGACGCGAAGCTTCTTGTCGTCGGCGTACGCCTTGAGCGCCTCGGTGACCATCACCGGGCCGAGGTCGGAGCCGCCGATGCCGATGTTGACGACGTCGGTGATGGCCTTGCCGGTGTAGCCCTTCCAGGCGCCCGAGCGGACCTGTTCGACGAACTTTTTCATGCGGGCGAGCACGTCGTTGACGTCGGGCATGACGTCTTTGCCGTCGACCAGGATCGGGAGGTTCGAGCGGTTGCGGAGGGCGACGTGGAGGACGGCCCGGCCCTCGGTCAGGTTGATTTTGTCGCCGGCGAACATCTTGCCGATCCAGTCGGTCAGCTTGGCGTCGCGGGCGAGGTTGAAGAGCAATTCCATCGTTCGGGCGGTGACGCGGTTCTTGGAGTAGTCGAGGAGGATGTCCTCGAACTTCGCGGTGAACTTGCTGAACCGGCCGGCGTCCTGGGCGAAGAGGTCGCGCATGTGCGTGGGCGCGATCTCGGCGTGGTGCTGCTTCAGGGCCTGCCAGGACGGGGAATGGGTGATGCTCGGCATAAGGGGTCGGATGATAGGAAAATCGCGGGGGATGTCACGGGAATTGAGAGCTGGGTTTGCGATTTGTGGCCGTAAAGACGCAAAGGCGCAAAGGAGAAGGGGCCGTCCGTCGCTAGCCGGGTTTAAACTCGTTTGTCGGGCGCGGTGACGCTAGACTACGGGTTGTGCTTCGAATCTGCTGCCCAATTCTCATCATCGCGTTCGCGGGTCTTGTCGGCTGCGCCGGCGCGCGCCCTAGCGCGACGGACCAGACGGCGATCGACCAGGCCGACAAACTGCACACGCGGATCGCGTCGGCGGTCGTGGAGGATCGGAATCCGCGCCTCAAGCGCTACTTCGAACAGCTCGGCGCCCGGATCGTCTCGGCCGCCCAGGAACTGGACAAGCAGGGCAAGCTCCCCGCGCACTCGGCCGGCGGCGGGTCGACCGAGTGGATGTTCTCCAAGGAGATCGATTTCCACCTCGTCGCCAGCCCGCTCCCCAGTTCCTTCACCAGCGGCGGGCACCACCTCTACATCTACTCCGGCCTGTTCCAGCGGTGCCAGAACGAGGACGAGCTGGCGGCGGTCTTCTGCCGGGAGTACGCCCACCTATACTTGCGGCACGCCGTGCGCGCGATCAGCCGGGACGGGATTCCGTCGCAGGACGGCGACGTCCCGCTGATCTACCCGTTCGCCACGCTCCGCTACCCGCCCGAGTTCGCCCGCGCCGCCGACGCGCTGGCGTTCCCCATCTTCGTCAAGGCCGGGTGGGACCCGACGCGGTTCGCATCCGTTTACCAGCGGATCCTGGAGACGGCGGCCGGCGACGAGCCGATCGATCGGGGGCTGTTGAAGGAGCGCGTCGCGGATGCGCAGCGGCGGACCGAGGCGCTGCCCGCGGAGGCCGCCGAGTGGGCCCAGCCGCGCGTCGCCGACGAGGCGCGGTTCGCGCAGCTCCGGGCCGAGACGCAGACGCTCGTGCAGGCGCTGGCGCGCGACGGTCGGGCGGAGTTGCTGTTGTCGGCGTTCCCGAGTGCGCTGAGCGCGGCGGACACGCCGATCCAGTTGAACGCGCGGCAGCGTTTGTTCCCACCGGCCGCGGCGCCGACGGCGGATAAGTGGGGGAAGGGGCTCGGGGGGCGGTAGCGCGGGGAACGCAATTCGGCATGCTCACTGAATCCGGTACACATCGCCCCGCATGAGTTGCGGATGTGTGATGCGTCTCGCGCGTTCGGGGTAGCCGATCCGTGTCGCGGAGCCTGACTACTTGGTTGCACGCGACTTTTCCCCGATATTATCGGCCGTTACCCTCGGCAGCGCCGGCGCTTGTGCATAACCCGGATCGCCCGCGGCCCGGGGGCCGGACCCCCGGTATACTGAGGCTCCCCTCCGTGCGGTGGGTCGCTGGGGGTGCGCGTGGGTGTCGTCTGACGTCAGGGTTGTTATGGCCGTTTACGGGCAGTTCGAGACCGTCGCCGAGGTGGGCCGCACGCGCGGGTCGGCGGTGCACCGCGCGCGCCCGGCCGACGGCGGGTGGGACCTGGGGTTCGACGACCTCGGCACCGACGCGAGCTACGCCGTGAAGGTGTTTCTCGTGCGGACGGCCGAGAATGCGGGCGACGACGAGGTCTCCAAATTCCTGCAGCGTGCGCGGGCCCAGAAGCGCGCGGCCGACGGTCAATCGAAGCACTGGGTGCCGATCGTCGACGCCGGCGAGATCAAGGGCCGGGGCGAGGCCTATTACGCGACGGCGTACCTGCCGTCGTCGGCCGCGCGGCTGGCAACCGCCCCGGCCGGGCAGGGGGTCGACGCGCGGGCGCTCTACGAGATCGTGACCGGCACCCTCGAAGGGCTGCTCGAGCTTCGACGGACGCTCGCCCGGCCGCACGGGAACCTCAAGCCGACCAACGTCCTGCTCCGCAAGGCCGCCGTCGCCTCGATCACCGCCGACGACGTCGTCCTGACCGACCCCGCGATGGAGGAGGACGCCGTGATCGGCGGGGAGGTCGAAGACCTCTACATGGTGGGCGAGGTGATCCACGACCTGGTCCTGCGCCGACCGTTCCCCGGTCAACACACCTGGCCGGTGCCGGCGGGCGACGCGTGGGTCGCGCTGGGGCCGACGGGCGAGGCTTGGCGGACGATGACCAACCGCCTACTCTCGCCGCGCGCGGCCGAGCATTGGCTGCGCGTCGACGACGTATTGGAGGAGATCCGCGTGCTGCAGCCGCGCGGGCGGGCGGCGCGGAACCGCGCCCGGCCCCGCTCGCGAAAGAAACGGGCGGCCGTGATCGCGCTGCTCGCCATTGCCGGGGCGGGGACGTTCGAATACTTCCGCTACAACCGCCTGTGGCGCGAGCTGTGCGCCGAGTATCAGCAGTGGGTGGGCCCGACGGCGAAGGCGCTCGCCGCCAACACGCCGCGCGTGCTGGCAGAGGACCCGTACGTGCGCGAGCGCCTGCTGGCGGTGCTGGAACAGGCTCGGCGGGGCGAGATCGAGCTGGACCCGCGCGACATCGCCGGGGCGGGGGATCAATCGCTGTTGTCGCTGCCCGAGCGGGCGCCGCTGAGCCTCCCGGCGGTGTGGAAGATCGAGAAGGCGCGGTGGCAGGTCGAGCGGACGGCCGAGAGCCTGTCGCGCGGGCAGCTCAAGCCGCTGCAGGACGTGATCGCCCGGAAGGTCGAGTACGAGGGGCGGCGGTGGGCGCGGCTGGCGCAATACGCGCAGTCGGTCGCGGACGCGGTGCCGCCACGGCCGACCGACAACCTGGTCGCGACGCTCGAGGCGCTGCTGGAGGGCCGGGCGCGCTTGGCGCGGCTGGACGAGGCGCGCGCCGCGGCGCGGGCCCGGCTGGACCGGTTGCAGGTTCGGGCGGATGCGAGCCCGCTGCTGAAGGAGAAGATCGCGCAGTTCGCCTCGTCGCTGCGCGCGTCGGTCGATTCCGACGCGGCGGTGCCGACGTCGGACGCGGTGGAGTTTCTCGCCCGGCAACTGGTGGAAAACGAACGGGTGGCGGCGTCGTTCGAGGCGGTGGTCGGCCCGCTGTCGGACGCGGCCCGCCGGCAGCGCGCGTTCGAGGTGCGCGGGTGGGCCGGGGCGGCGCGGTACCTGGGGAACCTGATCGACCGGACCGCGCCGGGAACCGACAGCGGCATCGACCGCCTGACGCGCGACCTGGGCGAGGCGCGCGACCAGTGGGAAGTCGTGCAGTCGGCGTGGGACCAGATCGAGGCCCGCCGGCGCCTGCTGGAAAGCTCGGGCGACCGCATGCTGATGACGTACCGGGCGTACGTCGCCGGGCAGAACCTGGCCGACGCACCGGACCTCGCGACCCTGGCGCGAGCGCTGCAGAAGATCAATGCCGACGCCCAGTGGGACGCGGCGGCCCGCAAGGTCGCGTCGCCCGAGTGGGCGTCGTTCGACGTCGTCGCGTTCGCGACCAAATCGCAGGCGCACCGCGCGTTCGTCGGCCGGCCCGTCCCGACCGAGGCGGACCTCTCGCTCTGGCTCACCGAGGTGGACGGGCACGGCCCGAACCTCGCGTCGGCGACGATCAAGCCGGAGACGTGGGTCCCCGTGACGCCCAACCTGACCGGGGTGACGACGGCGGGCGCGTCGGCGGCCGCGG
>DATHXE010000243.1:0-4524 GCA_035459845.1 Tepidisphaeraceae bacterium
AAGGCCCGCCACACGGCCGCCAGCGTGATCCGCGCCAACGACACGGAGCTCGACACGACCGAGATGGTCAAGCTGCTCGAAGAGGAGATGCTCGAGGCCGCCCGGATGATGGAGTTCGAGCGCGCCGCCCAACTCCGCGACAAGCTTAAGGAGCTCCAGGGCGTCCCGACGATCAAGAGCGGCGCCGGCCTGTCGTCCAACCAGAGCGACGAGGAGCGCGAGGCCCAGAAGATCTGGCAACCCAAGAAGAAGGGCCGCGGGAGCAACCGCGCCGCGAAGTAGCACGCTCGCTCCTGTCGAACGGAATTCTGTCCACCGAGATGCGCGCATGAGGCCTGTGTCACTTCAGTGACCGGGGACGAGGGGCGCCCCGTCCGGCTCGGCTCCCACAGAGGCGCACCGCGCGTACAATGTCGCGCCGACCCACGGAGCGCCACACATGAACCCCTTCCCCCCGTTCGACGACCTGAAGGACCTCATCCGCCTAGCCCGCCGCGAGGACCTCGGCCCCGCCGAGGACGACGTCACCTCGCGCCTGCTCCTTCCCGAGTCCGCCGTCGCCGTCGGCACGCTCTACCAGAAGGAGGTCGGCGTCGCGTGCGGCCTCCCGATCGTCGAGATGGTCTGCGGCGCGTACGACGAGCGCCTCCGCGTCGAGCTGATCCCCGGCTTCCACATGGAGATCATCGAGGGCCGGTTCTCCGATCAGCGGCGCACTCCGCTCCTCCGCCTCCGCGGGCCGGTGCGCTCCCTCCTGGCGGCCGAGCGCGTCGTCCTCAACTTCCTCCAGCGAATGTCGGGTGTCGC
Source organism: Tepidisphaeraceae bacterium (assembly GCA_035459845.1). Taxonomy (GTDB): domain Bacteria; phylum Planctomycetota; class Phycisphaerae; order Tepidisphaerales; family Tepidisphaeraceae; genus DASPKW01. Next base: position 808 of record DATHXE010000243.1, read on the forward strand.
CACGCTCACGCACCGCTTCGCCCGGCGGGTCGAGGGCACCGGCGCGAAGATCTACGACACGCGCAAGACGATCCCCGGGTGGCGCGCCCTCGACAAGTACGCCGTCCGCGCCGGCGGCGGGTTCAACCACCGCGTCGGGCTCTACGACGGCCTGCTCGTCAAAGACAACCACCTCGCCGAGGTGCCGGTGAAGGACCTCGTCGCCTACCTCCAGCCGATCGTCAACGCGGCCCGCGCCGAATCCGCGACGCGCCTGGTCGAGATCGAGGTCGACACGCTCGAGCAGTTCCGCGAGGTCCTGAAGGTCGACGGCGTCGACGTCGTCCTCCTCGACAACATGGACTGCCCGCGCATGGAGATGGCCGTCGACCTCCGCAACAAGGCGGGCAAAAAGGGGAAACTCGACTTAGAAGCCTCGGGCGGCGTCACCCTCGAGACGGTCCGCGTCATCGCCCAGACCGGCGTCGACCGCATCGCCGTCGGCGCCCTCACCCATTCCGCCACCGCCCTCGACATCAGCCTCGACGTCGAAACTTGAGCGCCTGCAGTGACGAATGTCGAAACTCGAAGAACGAATCAATGACGAATGTCAAAAGGACGAATGACGAAACGGGCGCCTCGCAATGTGGGCGCCCGTTTCGTCATTCGGGGTTCGAATTTCGGATTTGATTCGATCTTCGAGTTTCGTCCTTCGTCACTGCCTCAGTCCCACTTGAACACGCCCTTGCCCCACGCGTAGACGTACGCGACCAGGAGGATCGCGACGAACAGGAGCATCTCCAGCAGCATCAGGCCGCCCAGGGCCGAGTCGCGCGTGACGGTCTCGGGGAAGACGGTCGCCCACGGGTAGAAGAAGACGATTTCGACGTCGAAGACGAGGAAGATCATGGCGACGATGTAGAAGCGGACGTTGAACCGCTTGCGGGTGTCGCCGACCGGCATGACGCCGGACTCGTAGGTGATCTCCTTGCCCGGGCCGGTGCGCGTGGGGCCGACGATCGAGGACAACAGGAGGTTGGCGGAGGCGAAGCCGACGCCGATGACGATCAGGAGGACGACCGGGGCCCAGGTGGACTGTGCGGCGTCGTCGAGGGCGGCGGCGAGGAGGGGAACGAGGGCCATCGGGGGACTAATGTACGGGAGGGGGGTGTGGCGTCAACGGGGGAATGACGAAGGGCGAAACTCGAAATTCGAATCAATGTCGAACGATCAAGAACGAATGACGAAACGTCGCATCGTCGGGGCTCGTTTCGTCATTCGACCTTCTCCCTTCGGATTTGCTTCGAGCTTCGGGTTTCGTGCTTCGGATTTCCCACACTGATGCGTCTGGCGGTCGGTCGTGCGACCGCGCGGAAAATGCGCTTTCGACAAATCGCGCGCAATCGCGTATCGATAGGCAGCCATGCTCTCGAGCCTCAAGACACGCCTGCGGCGGTTGATCCGCGGGTACCAGCGGTCGGCGCAGTACCCGGTGCTGCTGCCGCACCACGCGCTGACCGACGACGGGGTGACACCGCTCCGGCAGGCCGAACGGATGCTGCCCGAGCCGGTGCGCCGCGCGCTGCCGTTCTGCGACGGGCTGCACACGGTGAACGAGGTGGCGGAGCGGGCGGCGGCGTCGCGGTCGCAGATCATCGCGGCGCAGGAGCACGAGCTGATCGTGTTGTGGGAGCGGGCGGTGCCGGCGACCGCCCCGGTCGTGGCGGACCCGGCGCGCGTGACGCGGGTGATCCTCTCCCCGCACCCGGACGACGCCGCCCTGTCGCTGGGCGGGGCGATGCTGACGTGGGCCGCGGCGGTCGACCAGGAGGCGGTAGAAAAGACGGCTGCGGAAACGAGCGAGTCCGATCAGACGGCGGCGGCGGACACGGACAGTCCCCCGGCGGAATCGCCGGCCGCGCCCACGCCGACTCCCGCGGAGTCGGATTCGCAGCGCAGCGGCGAGCCTTCCGGACCCGAAACCGACGTCCGCCAACTCACCGATCAAACGCTGGTCGTGAACGTGTTCACCAGGAGCGCCTGGTGGCGGTTCCCGCCGGCGGAGGGGGCCGCGGACTTGTCGGCCGAAACCCCCGCAATCCAGGCGATCCGGGCGGAAGAGGACGACCTCGTGTCGCGGCTGGCGCACACGCCGATGCGGGCGCTGGACCTGGACGAGGCGCTGCTCCGCGGGCACGCGATCGCCGACATCTTCACGGCCCCGCTCGGCGAGCGCGACGCGGCCGCGAGCGACGCCGTTCGCTCGGCCGTGATCGGACTCGCCGCGGAGTTCCCGAACACTGAGTTCTACCTCCCGCTGGCGATCGGTAGGCACGTCGACCACCGGCTCGTGCGCGACGCGGCGCTGACCGGACTTCGCGAGGCGGGCGTGCCGCTGGCGCGCGTTCGGCTGTTCGAAGACCTGCCGTACGCGGCGCGCGGGGAGACGTCAGACCTCGCCGAAGCGCACCCGGCGCTCAAGCTCACGCCGTCGCCGGTGGACGTGAGCGTCCAGGTCGACGCGAAGCTGGAAATGCTGCGGGTGTACTGGTCGCAGTTCTCGTGGAGCCAACTCCCTGAGCTCAAGGCGCACGCGAAGGACGCGGAGACCGGGGCGTACGTCGAGCGCGTGCACGCGGTCGGGGAGTAGCGCCCGCCGCTTGCGGCTTAGCGACCGATCTATCGCCCGACGGTCCCGAACTCCGGCGCCGCCTGCTGATTCTTTTCGAGCGTATCCAGGGCGGCCGCAACGCCTGGCGGGAACGCCTTGCGCTGGTCCTCCGTGCCAACGGCCCCGTCGAACAGCGTCTTGCCGGTCGACGTGTCGATCGCGAGCAGGTGGGTGGGCTTGGCGTTCTCGAACCGGGCGAGCAGGAGCGTGTTGCCTTGCGTCGACGTGAGGACGCGCGGCCGCGGCGCGGCGGGTGTGGCGGCGGTGGCTCGGTAGACCTCGAACCGCTCGGCGGCGCGGGCACCGGCGTCCGCGGGGAGCGGCCGCGTGTAGACGACGTGGGGCTGGACCTCGAGTTGGACGGGCAGCCCGGGCGTCATGGGCGGCGCGGGGATGGCGGGCATGACCTGCCAGGCCGCCGCCGGGGCTGTACGTTGAAAAGTGGCGGTATGCCCGGCGGTGGTGGCGGCGAACTCGTCGACCTCCGTCTGGGTCAGCTTGAGCGTGACCGTGGTCGGCTGGCCCTGGCGGATGACCGTGAACGTGGCCGGGTCGCCGGGCTTGCGCAGCCGGACGAGCGTGCGCAGCTGCTCGGGGTTGACCAGCCGCTGGTCGTCGATCTGGGTGACGACGTCGTAGAGCTTGAGCCCGGCGGCCTCGGCGGGGGAGGCGGGGGCGACCCAGTCGACGACCAGGCCGCTCCCGGTCGGGAGCTTGAGGTGGTACGCCAGCGCGGGCGGGACCTCGGACGAGCCCACGCCGACGTACGGGACGGTGATCTTGCGCGCCGGTTGCGCGGGGGCGGCGGCGGCGGCCGCGTACGCCCCGGTCACGGCGCGCCACTGCGCGTGGTTGACGGCGCCCGGGGCCGCCTGAGTGTCCCGGGCCTTCTCGGCGGCGACCCTCGCCTGGAGCTCGGCGGCCTCGGCGTGGAGTTGGGCCTTCGCACGGGCGTTCTCGGCGGCGAGCGCGTCGTTGTCGGCCGCGCAAGTGACGAAGGGAGTGGCGGTCAGCAGGGCGGCGCAGAGGAAGTGCTTGATCATGGTGCGCTCCGAGGGGGCGTTAGA
>DATHXE010000244.1:0-4627 GCA_035459845.1 Tepidisphaeraceae bacterium
CGCCGGGCAACGATGCCCTTCCGAAAGCCCACGGAACTTGTTCCGTGGGTGGTGTACGCGTCAACTCCGGATCACGCGCCCCGCACGGTGATCTTGACGATCTCCGCAGGCGCGCCCACGCGAATCGGGAACCAGTTACCCACGCCGTTGGAAACGACCAGGCGGCTGCGGTCGCGCTCGTACAGGCCCGAGTAGTACTTGTAGGCGAGCGGCCCCAGGCCGATATTGGGCGCGAGCATGATCTGCCCGCCGTGCGTGTGACCGGCGAGCGTGAGCGGGATTCCGGCCTCGGCGGCCTGGTCGAAGGCGTGCGGGTGGTGAGCCAGGAGCAGACCGAACTGCCCGCCGTGCCAGCGGCGCTCGGTCAGGCGGCGCATGTGTTCTTCGAGGGCGGCGGCGCGCGGCTGGCCGGGCGTGCCCCAGTCCAGGCCCAGCACGTCGAACTTCTGACCGCGCACGCTGACGGGCATGCCCTCGTTGACGAGCAGGCCCAGGTCGGCCGAGGCCAGCCGGCGGCGGAACGCCTGACCGTCTTCAAATAAGTCGTGATTGCCGACGCACAGGGCGATCGGCGCCTTGACCACGCGCTCCAGGTGCTTGAGCGCGGCGATCGACATGTCCAGGTCGATCAAGTTGTGATCGATCAGGTCGCCGGTGAACGCGACGAGGTCGGGTTTCAGACAGGCCGTCGCCTCGACCATGTGCTCGAGCTGCCGCTCGCGCACAAACCGCCCGGCGTGGGTATCGGACAGGTGCGCAATCACCATTCCGTCGAGCGCCGCGGGCAAGCCCGGGATGTTCACAGTCAAATCGCGAACGCGGAACGCGCCGGCCTGCCGCTCGGACTCCAGCAGCGCCGCCCCGAGCCCGACCTGCGGCGCCAGCGCCGCGGCCGCGCCCAGGAAGCGCCGGCGACTGGTGAGCACCGGGCCGGGCGCCGCGGGGAGCACTTCCGGCAATACCTCGGACGGCGGGCGTTTCTTCATCAGGCGGGTCACGCCGACGCCCAGGAAGTTCAAGATCAGGACCACGATGGTCACCGGCACGACCAGCAGGTGCCACACGTAGAGCCAGGTCGATACCGGCCGCCAAAAGCTCGCGCCCAGTGCCGCCTTGACGTCCGTCGGCATCAGCATCAGGGCCAGGCCAATGACCTGCGCGACGATCAATGTGGCTGAAAGGGCGCGCCAGAGGGTGGCTCGCTTCAGCGGCCTGAGGCGTCGGTCCGCCCAGACGAGCAGGAACGCGTCAAAGAGAAATAACAGGCAGATGATCAGCAGAACCATGCCGGCGACCCACTCCTGCTCAAAAAACGTTGCGGCCCGAATTTTCCCCGACCGCCTCGGGGCGTGCCATTATACGCGGCCCTGAGATCGAGTCATTACCCGGCCATAACGGATTGCGCGAGTCGAGCCCTTGCTCACCGCGCCCCGATCGTTATACTTTCCGCCCTTCCATACTTTGCACGAACGAGCATCGGAGAAACCATGGCCATCGACGTCAAGCCCGGTCAGACCGTCCGGGTCACCATCGCCAAGCACGTGAACCGCGCCGCCGCCCTCAAGACCCTTGAGCGGCTGTTCATGAAGGACCGCGCCGTCGCCGGCCCGCTGGAGCTGCGCAGCCGGAACTTCATCCCCCTGCCGAAGCGCCGCGGCGGAACGATCTGGACCAAGCGCGTCAACAAGATTCATCCGGAGTTGGTCAAGGGCGTCTCGGCGTCCGTGAAGGTCACGCCCCAGTCGGCCAAAGACCTGAACAGCGTCGCGGACTTCGTCGAAATCAGCGCGAAGTAAGAAATCGAACCCGCTTAGAAATGAGCCAGCCCGGTGCCTCGCGCGCCGGGCTGATTTCGTTTCCGCGCAACCCGCGGGCTAGCCGCTTCAGCGGCTAGTGAAAGACCGGCACGCGCTCGACAAGCCGATATGCCCGAGTCAGGAAACGCTCAGCGCCGGCGGCGCAGGGCGACGAGTCCGATCAGCCCCAACCCGCACAACCCCGCGGGCTCTGGAACCGCCGTCCCCGTCACGTACGCCCAATCCGCGGCGAAATCGGGCGACGGGCTCGGGGGCGGGTCGTCGCCCAAGGCTCCGACGACGCCGTACGCGTTCGACAGGGCCACGAGATCGTTCAGCGAGACGTTGCCGTCGTAGTCGAAGTCGCCCTCGGCCCACGTGGCGTCGCCGGCGACCCGCCCGTAGTTGTTCGAGAGGATGACCAGGTCGTTGAGGTCGACGGCGCCATTGGCGTCGGCGTCGCCGGGGCGGGCGAGGGACCAGCCGAGGTCGTCGAGCGCGGCCCAGTCGAGCCCCGTGAGCTGCCGCCGGACGCCCGCGGGGACGGTCGGGCCGAAGAGCGCCGGCTGAGGTCCCGAGACCCCAACCGTCCCGGTCACGCCGGCCGCGAAGTGGCTCGCGTGCTGGACGGTCGCGCTCGCCGACGCGGGTGTGGGCGGCGTCTCAAGAGGCACGCTTCCCCCGTAAATCGCGGCCGACTTGGGCCCGGTGTACGGCCCGACGTACTGGAGGTCGCCGTAGGGTGTGACGGTCGCCGTCAGGTGCGTCTTCCACGAGTCGGCGGTGCCGAGGCCGAGCACATGGCCGAGTTCGTGGAGCGCCACCGTCTGCAGGTCGTACTGGCCCGCGGCGGGCGCAGCCGTCCCCGTGTGCCACCCGCCGGACACGAAGTAATTGAGCGTCACGCTCCCGCCCCAGGGGCCGAAGTCGGTGGGCGTGGGGGCGTCGGCGCCGGCCTGCCCGCGCGTACGGATCGCCGTAGCCAGCGCGGGGTTGGACGTGAAGACGTTGTATCCGCCCGCGCCGCCCCGCGCCACGTCCGCCCCGAGCCCGCGCGCGCCGGCGTAGACCTTGATCGTGTCGGCGGCGACGGCCAGGTCCGTGACGGCGAACGTGGTGTTCGAACGGGGGTCCGCGAACGTCGCCTGCCAGGAATTGGACGTGGGCGTGATGGCCGACAGGCGATCGATCAGGCGGTCGGAGTACACGCGCGCCGCGCGCTCAATGGCGGCGCGGGCGGCCTGGCCGTCGGCGGTGTTGGCGTCGAAAAAGGAGGTCGAGTCCCGCGAGTAGTCGAACTCGAACGTGATCCGGGCGCGGGCGACCGGCGCCCGCGCGGCACAGACCGCCAGGGCCAGCCCCCCGATTCCCAGTTTAGACAACGATCGCACGAACACTCCCTTTCCTCCGGGGTGGCGGCCTTGCGGAAAGCCAGCGCGGCGGCCGCCGCGGGATCATCGCGATATCGGACGTTCGCGTCAACGCACCAATCGATGTTTACCGGCAAACCCGTCGGAAAGTTCGGCAATTGGGGCAAGCTCTGCGGCAAGAGCGAATCGGGCTGTTGTAGTGTCCTACGAATTAGCCTATGTCAGCAGCGCGTCTACTCGCGCCGCACAGATGAGGTCGTTCTCGGAAATCCCCCCGATCGAGTGCGTGGAGTACCGCACGGCGCACCGGTTGTAGCCGACCTCCAGATCCGGGTGATGGTCCTCCCGGTGGGCGACCCAGGCGACGGCGTTCACGAACGCCATCGTCTCGTGGAAGTTGGCGAACTTGAACGTCCGCGCGATCTCCGGCCGGGGCGACGTCGATAGCGCCCAACCGGGCATTCGGGCGATCGTCTGGCGCACCTCGCTCTCGGGCAGGGCCGGGGTGTCTGACGTACAGGGGGTGCAGTGCTTCGTCACGAGGTCGGAGGGTTGGCGCGCCATTGGACCAGCGTAGCAACGGACGCGCGGTCGTGTCACGGGTGATTTCCGTGGGACGGGCCGTGGCACTTCAGTGCCACGGTCGAGCGCGCCCAAGGCCCGCGCGTTGACAAGGCGCGCGCTTGCCCCGACAACTCGCTCACCCCATGCGTTGGATCATCGGTGACGTGCACGGCATGCTGCGCCCGCTCGAGACGTTGCTCGCCGAGGTGCGGCGCGTCGATTCGAAGGCCCGGTTCTACTTCGTCGGCGACTACGTCAACCGGGGGCCGAGCTCGCGCGAGGTGATCGACCTGCTGATCGCGCTGGGCCGGGACGACGGGGCCAAGTTCGTCCGCGGCAACCACGACGACATCGTCGACGAGATCCTCCACGGCAAGAGCTACGCGACCAACGCGTCGGACTCGGACCGGCTCGTCGCGTTCCAGTGGTTCATGCAGCACGGTCTGGACGACACGTTCATGAGCTACGGGATCGACCTGGCCGTACTCGAACAGTGCCGCGACCGGCCGACGAGCGAGCGGCTGGAAAAGATCATCGCGCCGGTGCCCGAGGCGCACCGAAAATTCTTCCGCGAGCTCCCGCCGGTGATCGAAGAAGAGGACTTTTTCGTCGTTCACGCGTGGTGGGACCCGGACGAACCGGACCACCCGCCCGCCCTCGGCGCCAGGGTCGCGCCAAATGCGGGGGCGCGCCACAAGCTGATCTGGGGCCGCTACGGCGAGCACGAGCTCGGACGCGTCAAGGCGTGGAAGCGCACCGGCTACTTCGGGCACACCCCGGTCTTCGCGTACGCCGCCAGCCAGACCGGCGGCGAACTGGCGATGATCCCGATCGCGGGCGAGCGGATGGTCCTGCTCGACACCGGCGCCGCACTGAACACGCAGGGCCGGCTGACCG
>DATHXE010000245.1:0-8974 GCA_035459845.1 Tepidisphaeraceae bacterium
CGGGAGCAGACCGACAACTGGTCGGCGCTGTCGCACGATGAGCTGCGGCTTCAGCAGGTGCTCAGCCGCCGCGAGTCGGATGCGCAGGCGTTCTTCGCAGGGGCCGCGGGCGAGTGGGACGCGATCCGCACGCAGTTGTACGGTAGTCGGTTTGACTTGGCCGCCGCGCTGCCGCTGCTGCCGTCGAACTACATCGTGGCGGATCTGGGGTGCGGTTCGGCGCAGCTGGCGACGGAAATCGCGCGGTACGTGAAGGCGGTCGTCGGTGTCGACGCGTCGGCTGAAATGCTCGAGGCGGCGCGTAAGCGGCTCGCGTCGGCGGATGTGTCCAACGTCGACCTTCGGCCGGGCGAACTGACGGCACTGCCGCTCGCGGCGGGCGAAGTCGACGCCGCGATGATGATCCTCGCGCTGACCTACGTCGCCGACCCCGCCAAGGCCCTCACGGAAATGGCGCGGATCACGAAGCCCGGCGGGAAGGCCGTCATCGTCGACCTGCTCCTCCACGACCGCGACGACTTCCGCCGGCAGTTCGGGCAGAAGGCCCCGGGCTTCGCGCCCGGCTGGGTCATGGCCAGCCTATCCGCCGCGGGCTTCGACCCGGCCACGGTCGCGATCCGCCCGATCCCGCCCGACCCCGCGGCGCGCGGGCCGGCGCTGTTCGTCGCGACGGCGGTACGCAATTGATGCACACCGTGCCTCACTGAACTGAGCACGCCCTGCGACCGATAATCGAATCTTCCAAGTCCGCACGTCAACGATCCGATATTCCGATACCCTTTAACCGTCTCAGGAGACTCTCGTAATGCCCACCGCTACGCCCGCCAAGTCCGTTTCGCCTTCGACGACCGCTTCCGGCCTCGAATACAAGGTCGCCGACATCACCCTCGCCGACTGGGGCCGGAAGGAGCTCCTGCTCGCCGAGGAGGAGATGCCCGGCCTGATGTCGGTCCGCAAGCAGTACGCCGCCAGCCAGCCGCTCAAGGGGCTGAAGATCGTCGGGTCGCTGCACATGACGATCCAGACGGGCGTGCTGATCGAGACGCTCAGCGCGCTGGGCGCCGAGGTCCGCTGGTGTTCGTGCAACATCTTCAGCACGCAGGACCACGCGGCCGCCGCGATCGTCGTCGGCCCCAACGGCACCGTCGACAACCCGCAGGGCGTGCCCGTCTTCGCCTGGAAGGGCGAGACGTTGCCGGAGTATTGGTGGTGCACCGAGCGCGCCCTGGACTTCGGCAACGGCGCCGGCCCCGACCAGATCGTCGACGACGGCGGTGACGTCACCCTCCTGATCCACAAGGGCACGGAGTACGAGGCCGCCGGCAAGGTGCCGGACGCGAAGGAGAGCGACCCCGAGGAGTGGGGCGTGATCATCGACCTGCTCAAGAAGACGCTCAAGGAGACCCCCAAGCGCTGGACGGAAGTCGGCAAGAAGTGCAAGGGCGTCAGCGAAGAGACGACGACCGGCGTGCACCGCCTGTACGAGATGCAAAAGGCCGGCAAGCTGCTCTTCCCCGCCATCAACGTCAACGACTCGGTCACCAAGAGCAAGTTCGACAACCTGTACGGATGCCGCCACTCGCTGATCGACGGCCTCTTCCGCGCGACCGACGTGATGGTCAGCGGCAAGGTCGCGGTCGTCGCGGGCTACGGCGACGTCGGCAAGGGCTGCTGCCAGAGCCTCAAGGGCCAGGGCTGCCGCGTAATCGTCACCGAGATCGACCCGATCTGCGCCCTCCAGGCCGCGATGGAAGGCTACCAGATCCTCACGCTCGAAGACGCGCTCCCGTACGCCGACATCTACATCACGACGACCGGCAACTTCAACATCATCACGGCCGACCACATGGCCAAGATGAAGGACAAGGCGATCGTCGCGAACATCGGCCACTTCGATAACGAGATCGACATGGCCGGCCTGAAGAAGGTCCCGGGCATCAAGAAGACCAACATCAAGCCGCAGTACGACATGTGGACGTTCGCCGACGGCCACTCGGTGCTGATCCTCGCCGAGGGCCGCCTGATGAACCTCGGCTGCGCAACCGGCCACCCGAGCTTCGTGATGTCCAACAGCTTCACGAACCAGACCGTCGCCCAGATCGACCTGGCCCTCAACGCCGCCGGCAAGCCCACGCTCTCCGGCACCCGCTACGAGACCGGCAAGGTCTACACGCTCCCGAAGAAGCTGGACGAAATGGTCGCCCGGCTGCACTTGGAAAAGCTCGGCGTCAAGCTCACCAAGCTGACCGACGAGCAGGCGAAGTACCTCGGGTACTCGGTGGATGGGCCGTACAAGCCGGAGCACTACCGGTACTAAACCGATCGTTGATTAGCAGGCAACGTAAAACGTAACGGGCAGTCGCACGAAAGTGCGACTGCCCGTTTTCATTTTGTTACATTCCACGATAGCACCCCCGGCGGGGCCGCTTTAGCGGCTCTGTTCTCAATGCAATTCGAGGAGGCACCCCCATGTCGCACTTCCGCAAGACGTCCCTGACGTACCGCGAGAAGTACGACGGCAAGCACCGATTCGAGCATTGGTACCGTGACAACCAAGTCTACTTCATCACAGCGCGGTGCCGCGCCGGGACCGCGGCATTCGCACTTCCGAAAGCCCAGGAAATCGTCTGGACCAAGTTCGACCAGTACACCGCGGAATTCGACTTCGAACCGTGGGTCACGTCGCTGATGACGAACCACTACCACACGCTCGGGTACCTTCGGAAGAAGGAGAATCTGGGCCCGATGATGCAGCGGCTGCACGGGTCGGTCGCGAAGCTTGTGAACGATACCAACGAGGAGGATGGGATGGAGCGGCTCACGCCGTTCTGGGGCGATACGAAGCACAACGACTACATGGACGGGTGCATCCGCGACGAGTTGCAGGCGGATCGCGCTTACCGGTACGTTCTAATGCAGGCTGTGAAGGCGCGAGTGGTCAAGGAATGGAGGGAGTATCCGAATACGCGAGTGCAGAGGGAGAGGGGGGAAGCGATTGGGTGGGCGCGCGAACACGCCGCATTCATGTATGGGGTGGAATATCCGCGGTATCGGAAGGTGAAGGGCGCGAGAAAATCGCAGCAACAGAGCCGCTGAAGCGGCCCCGCCGGCGGACGACACAAAGCAACCCGGATCTTACGATCCGGGTTGCTGTACTCGTCAGATCCCGCTCAAGCCTTCGCGGGCTCGACCTTCGGGGGAGGCGCGATCACCCGGATGTGCGTCTCCTTCAGCTGCCGCTCGTCGATGACGTTCGGGGCCTGGCACATTGCGTCCTGGCCCGTCTGCGTCTTGGGGAACGCGATGACGTCGCGGATGTTGGTGATGTTGCGGAGGATCATGACCAGGCGGTCGACGCCGATCGCCAGGCCGCCGTGGGGCGGGGCGCCGTACTGGAGGGCGTCGAGCAGGAAGCCGAACTTGCCCTTCTGGGCTTCCTCACCGATCGCCAGGAGTTTGAAGACCTTCTGCTGGACGTCCATGCGGTGGATACGGATCGACCCGCCGCCGACCTCCGAGCCGTTGCAGACCAGGTCGTAGGCCTTGGACTTGATGCCCTCGATCGTGGCGCGGTCGCCCGAGTCGAGCTTGGCGATGTCCTCGTCGAGCGGCACCGTGAACGGGTGGTGCGTCGAGACGAAGCGCTTCTCGTCCTCGTCGTACTCGAACGCCGGGAAGTTGACGACCCACAGCCACGCGAATTCGGTGCTCGGGGTCATCTTCAGGTCGCGGGCCATCTTCAGGCGAAGCTCGCCGAGGACTTTGTGGACGATCTTGGGCGCGTCGGCGGCGAAGCAGATCAGGTCGCCGTGCTTGGCGCCGGTCTGCTGGACCAGCTTCTCGGCGGCGGGCGCCAGGAACTTGGCGACGCCGGTGTACAGGAACAGGCCGTTACCCGCGGGAATCGCGGTCGATTGGGCCTCGGCGACGGACGGGATGAGCTTCTCGGCAACCGCCTGCTCGAGGTTGATCACCTTGGTAACGGCCAGGCCCTTGGCGCCAAAGCCCTTGGACCACTCGGCCAGCGCGTCCGTCTCCTTGCGGGGCATCTTGGCGCCGCCGGGCACGCAGATGGACTTGACCATCGCGGCGTTCTTGAACACGCCGAACTCGAGCGTGTGCGCGAGCTCGGTGATGTCCGAGAGCTTCATCTCGAACCGCAGGTCGGGCCGGTCGGACCCGTACGAGTTCATCGCCTCGTCGTAGTCCATGTGCGGGATCGGGTCGGGCACGGTCTTGCCCAGGACCTGCTTCCAGATCTCACGGACGCACCCTTCGACGACCTTGATCACGTCCGCGCGGTCGATGAACGACATCTCCAAATCGAGCTGCGTGAACTCGGCCTGGCGGTCGGCGCGGGGGTCTTCGTCGCGGAAGCAGCGGACGATCTGCATGTACTTGTCGCACCCGCCGACCATCAAAAGCTGCTTGAACAGCTGCGGCGACTGCGGCAGCGCGTAGAACATGCCGGGCGCGAGCCGCGCGGGAACGATGAAGTCGCGGGCGCCCTCGGGCGTCGAGCGGGTCAGGAACGGCGTCTCGATCTCCCAAAAGCCCAAATCGCCGAGGTAGTCGCGCATGATCTTGGTCACGCGGTACCGGGTGCGGAGCGTCTCCTGCATGTGGGCCCGGCGGAGGTCGAGGTAGCGGTATTGGAGCCGCCGCTCCTCGTTCACGTTCTCGCGCTCGTCGGGCGTGAAGGGCGGCGTGGGCGACTGGCTCAGCACCTCCATCGAGCGGACGCGCACCTCGATCTCGCCCGTCGCGAGCTTGGGGTTTTCCAGCCCCTGCCCGCGCGGCTCGACCTCGCCGGAGATCGAGATGACCCACTCGGAGCGGAGGTGGCGGGAGAGTTCGTGCGTTTCTTTGCCGCAGGAATCGGGGTCGAAGACGAGCTGGGTCAGGCCGTCGCGGTCGCGGAGGTCGATGAAGACGAGCCCCCCGTGGTCGCGGTAGGAGTGGACCCAGCCCGCCAGGCGGACGACGGCCTTGTCGTCGGACTTGCGGAGCTGCCCGCAGGTGTGGGTACGGTAGCGCGTTTCGATGTATTCCATTGCGGGGCGGTTGCGAAGGGACGGGTGCGAGTTATGAGTAGAGACGGCGCGCCGGGCGCACCCCTGACGGGCCACGCGGCGAAGGGGGCGGATGATACGGGGAACGCGGGATTCTTGAAAGCCGCGCCCGGGGCATCGCTATTTCCCGTCCCACTGCTTGGCGAGCCACTCGCGGATCACCTTTTCGGCGGGCTTGCCCTCGGGGGTGTAGCCCTTGTCCTGGGGGCCGCCGTCGCCGGGCTCCCAGTTCCAGATCATGAACCCGCCGAGGCCGGGGTTGGCGTGCCAGGCGCGGAAGAAGCCCTCCCAGAGGCGCTTCTGGAGGTCGGGATTGGCGCGAAGGTCCGAGCGGGTGTAGTTCCAGGGCTCGCTGGCGGCGTTCTCGAGGTTGCACCAGCCGACCTCGGTGAACAGGAGCGGCTTGCGCTGCTGCTGGGTGAACGCGAGCACGTCCTTCTGGATGCCCTGCCAGTTGGCGACGATCTGGTCGACCGACACGTCCTTGTTCTCGCCGAGCTTCCAGTAGCTGTTCATCGCGATCAAATCGAGCTGGTTCCAGAACGGGACCTGGCGGTAGTTGTCCCAGTTGGACGAGTAGGTGAGATAGCCCTTGTACTTGGCGCGGACGGCATCGATCGTGCGCGTCCACTCGGTGAGCTTGTCCTGCGTGCTGACGAGCTCGGAGCCGATGACGAGGATGTCGGCCAGCGGGACGCCGCCGGTCGTGTCGCCCTGGGCGACCCACGCGAAGTGGGTGATCACGTCGCGGTAGGAGCTGAACCACTCCTGCCAGTCCTTGGGCTTGATCGTGCCGCGCCACTCGTCCCCCTCGGGGGCATCCAGCAGCACGATCGGCATGAGGATGACTCGCAGGTTCTTCGACTTGGCGTGCTTGAACAGCTCGAACAGCTGCGCGGGCGTCGGCGTCATCCGCATGTCCAGGTAGATCTTGTTCGACGACCCGTTTTCCTGCCGGGCGTCGACGACGAACAGGACGGTGTCGGCCCCGAGGGCGGCGATCTCGTCGACCGACTTCTTGTATTCCTCGATCCAGTCGACTCGCTGGAGCTGCATGACCACGCCGCGGTACCGCTCGGTGATCGGGGCCCCGGTGGTGACGGAGCGGAACGGCGCGCCGGCATTCTCGGCGGGGGTCTTGCCGTCGGACGCGGACGGGAAAATGACGCACCCGAGGACGGCGATGTAGACGGTGGACGCGGCGATGATCAGGCCGGAGCGCATGAGGGAGATGATACGGGGGTGTCGGGTAATGACCAACGGGATGGGGAGGTGAGGCGATGGTGCGATGGGGTGTGGCTCAGCGGGGGGCGGCGAGGGATTCCCAATCGACCAGGTCGATCGCGGCCGCGACGTTGGAGGGGATGGGGGGATGCGATAGACCGGGTTCGTCGGGGACGATCGTGAGAATTGGCACTTTGCCGAACTTTTCGATGTAGCGGGGTGCGGTTTCCTCGGCCGTGGGCGGGGTGTCGGCGAGGTAGCGGTTGATGACGACGCCTGCGACTTTCACGCCCGCGCGGCGGAGGGCATCGACGGTCAGGAGCGTGTGGTTAATCGTGCCCAGGCTCGCGCGCGCGACGACGACCGCGGGGAGGCCGAACCACTTGGCGAGGTCGAGGACGGTGTGCTTGGCGTCGAGCGGGACCATCACGCCGCCCACGCCTTCGATGACGATTACGTCGGCGGCCGGGGTGGTCGACGTGCCGCGGGTCATGAGGTCGAGGGAGCGCTGGACGGCGTCCCAGTCGACGGGCTCGCCGGCCCGATCGGCGGCGACGGCAGGCGCCAGCGGCTCGGCGTAGCGCACGGGGCAGATCACGTCGAGCGGGTGATCCGCATCCGCACAGGACGCGAGGAACTCGGCGTCCTCCGACACCCACCCCTCGCGGCGGTGGACGGCGCCGGTCGCCAGCGGCTTGGAGACGGCAACGCGCCGCCCGCGACGGCGGAAGTGGTCGGCGATCGCGCCGGCGATGACCGTCTTGCCGACGTCCGTGTCGGTGGCGGTGATGAACAAGCCGGGGATGGGGATGGGGCGGAGCATTGGGCGGATTGTAGGGGTGGATCGCGCGACCCGCGCCTCACGCCGACTCCTGTGGAGTCGGATTCGCACCGGAGGTGCGAGTGCTGCGAGCGCCGGACGCCGCTTTGTGATTGCATCGACGCACCCGCGCGCGCCGCGCCGACGCGCTCCCCTGCGGGCTGCGCTGTCGCTTGCCCTGCGGGTCGCGGCTAAACGGGGATGGGGCGGATCATCCGCGCGAGCAGGTTCCGCGTGATCTGGCGCGCGCGTTCGTCCACGCCCTTTGGCGTCGCGTAGACCTGCGGGCGGACGTAGCCGGGGGGCTCGGACAGGGCGTCGGCCCACCAGCAGGAACTGGCGTTGAAAACGACGTTGTTCTTGGAGCCGGGGTAGAGCGTGGCGGTGTAGGTGCCGTGGTGCTTCTTGGTTTTCTCGTTGCCGACGGGGCCGGTGGAGACGATCTCGAGGCCGTGGATTCCGGTGGCGGGGTCGCCGTGCCATTCCCAGCCGACCAGACCGGGGATCGAGTCGCCGAGCTTCATACCGGTACCCGCGAAGAGCCAGTGGTCGGGCTTGGAACAGACCCACGCGCCGCCGCCGGTGATCGCGCCGGTGGAGCGTGCGCCGATCAGGGTGGCCTCGTTGGGCGAGCGGTGGGGGAGCTTGTCCATGGCGACGAACTTCTTGCGCTCCTCGTTGTCCGGCGGGCCGAAGTGGTCGATGCGGCCGAAGATCCGGTCGGGCTCGCCGGCCGACGACGGCCGCGGGTCGATCCGACCGCAGCAGGTGTTGCCCGACAAAAACGCGACGTTCAGGCCGTACCCGATCGCCAGCTTGAGGTTGTCGAACATCTTGAGCGAGTAGTACTCGTCGTGCCCGACCGACAGAAAGCCCTTCGCGCGCATCAGCGACGGCAGCGGCGGGTGGGGCGTGGGCGTGGGCGGCGTGACGGCGGCGTGCGTGTCCAGGTTGGAGGTGTAGGTGACGTCGTACCCGTGTTGCTCCAGCCAGTACGCGAGGGGGAATTCCCAGAGGAAGTATTCGCCGGAGCCGATGGAGAGGGGCTGGTCGAGGATCTGGCAGTACTTGCCGTACGGGCGGTCGAAGGAGACGTCGACGCCTGCCCCCCAGTACCACTGGGCCTTGCCGTCGTCGTACAGGGAGAACTGGCTGGGCCAACGGTTGTACGCCTGCCAGGTGGTGTCGGAGACCTGGAAGATCAGGTCGGCGTTGCGGTCGTCCCGGACGACGAAGATGACGTATGACTGCAACCCTTCGCGGTGCTCGGTGAGCTTGCCGACGTACACGCCACTGGGCCAGTCGGCGGGGATCTTCAGTTCGGCGGAGACGTCCCAGCGGCACTCGCGCACGCGACTCGGGCCGACGGGCGGGTCGGGCTGGTTTTTGCCGTCGAAGGGACCGAGCGTGGTCATGTGGCGGCCGCCGGCGCCGTCGTAGTAGCCCGTGCGGTAGATGTCGATCGTGAAGCGGGAGGGCGGGTTGGTGGAGACGAAGATGCGGAGGGTGTCGCCGGCGGCGATGGAAGTATGCGAGCAGTAGCCTTCGACCCACGGGCAGCGGTACTTAGTGGCGGGGTCGATACGGGTCTTGGTGAGGAGCCAGTCGCGCGTGCCGGGGCGCTTGTTCTCGATGACGATGGGTTTGTCGGTGGCGGCGAAGGCGGTGGTGGGGAGGGCGGCGAGGGTGGAGGCGGCGAGGGTGGAGCGGAGGAGGTCACGCCGGGAGGGGTTGGGAGGCGGCATGATAGATTGTAATGCGGTCCGACCACCCCCGTTTAGCCGCGACCCGAAGGGCAAGCGACAGCGCCGCCCGAAGGGGAGCGCGTGTGGCGTGGACCGGCGCTGAACACGGGTAT
>DATHXE010000246.1:0-9715 GCA_035459845.1 Tepidisphaeraceae bacterium
CGCACGCACGCACGCACGCACGCACGCACGCACGCACGCAGCGCTCTTGGTCTCCGTCCCGCGACAAGTCGCTGGGCTCCCTTCGAACGAGGAACGCCGCGTGTCTTCACACGCGGCGTTCGTTCTTTCTTACGACTCGTCCGGCAACCCCGCCTCCGGACTCGCTTCGCCATCACCCGCCGCCGGCGGCGCGCCATCGGGCACCGCCCCCTCCGCCGGCGTTTCGCCCTCGGCCGGCCGCTCCTCGGCGTCCACCCGGGCCATCGCCACGAGCTTGTCGCCCTCGTCCACCCGGATCAGACGAACGCCCTGCGCGTTCCGCCCGGTCTCGCGGATCTCGCTGACCGGCGTCCGCATCAGAATCCCCTTCTCCGTGATCATCATCAGCTCGTCCGTGTCGCACACGGCCCGCATGCCGACGACGTTGCCGTTCCGCTCCGTCGTCTTGATGTTGATCACGCCCTTCCCGCCGCGCTTGATCAGGCGGTACTCGTCGACCGGCGTGCGCTTGCCGAACCCGTTCTCGCACGCGGTCAGCACCTGGCACGCCGTCAGATTGCCGTGCGGGATCACGATCATCGACACGACCTCGTCCATCCCGGGCGACTGGTCGGTCGCCGGGTCGGCGTCGGTCAACTCGATGCCCTTCACGCCGCCGGCCGGCCGGCCCATCGCCCGGGCGTCCGTCTCCCGGAACCGGATCGCCATGCCCTGCTTGGTCGCCAGCAGGATCTCGTCCGACCCGCTGGTGATCGCCACGTCGATCAGCGTGTCGCCGTCCTCCAGGCCGATCGCGATGATCCCGTTGGTGCGGATGTTCGCGTACGCCGAAAGCGCCGTCTTCTTCACCACGCCCTTGGCCGTGGCGAACATGACGAACGACTCCTCCTTCGAGAAGTCCTTCACTGCCAGCACGTTCGCGACCTTCTCGCCCGGCTGGAACTCGAGCAAATTGGCGACCGACCGGCCTTGGCTCGTCCGGCTGCCCTCGGGGATGTCGAACACGCGCCGCTCGTACACCCGCCCCTGGTTCGTGAAGAACATCAGGTAGTCGTGCGTGTTGGCGACGAAGATGTGCTCGACGAAGTCGCCGTCCTTCGACTCGGTCCCCTTGATCCCGCGCCCGCCCCGCCCCTGGCTGCGGTACGTGTCGGCCGGCAGCCGCTTGACGTACCCGCCGTGGCTGACCGTCACGACCACGTCCTCGGGCGTGATCAGGTCTTCCATGTTCACGTCGGTCACGGCCCCGCTGATCTCGGTGCGGCGGTCGTCGCCGTACTTCTCCTTCATCTCCGCCAGGTCCGCGCGGATGATGTCCATCACCAGCTTCTCGTCCGCCAGGATCCGCTCGTACCCCTCGATCTCCTCGGCCACCTCGCGGTACTCGGTCACCAGCTTCTCGATCTCAAGCCCGACGAGCTGGATCAACTGCAGCCGCCCGACGTGCTCGGCCTGCGCCTGTGACAGCAGGACCGGGTTCTCCTTCGCCCGCTCGAACAGCTTGGCCGGGATCTTCAGGGCGTACGGGTGACCCTCCGGGATGCGGAACCCGCGCTCGCGCAGCTTGGCGATCGCCTCCTCGCGCGTCGAGCTGCTGCGGATCAGGCGGATCACCTCGTCGATGTCCGTGACCGCGAAGATCAGGCCCTCGAGGATGTGCCCGCGCTGCTGCGCCTTGCGGAGCAGGAACCGCGTCCGCCGGGTGATGACCTCCTTGCGGTGGTCGATGAAGTGCTCCATGAGCTCCTTCAGGCCCATGGTCCGCGGCTGGCGGTTGACCAGCGCGATGTTGATCATCGAGACCGTGATCTGGCACGGCGTGTACTGGTAGAGCTGGTTGATCACCACGTTCGGGTCGCCGTCGCGCTTCAGGTCGACAACGATCCGGCACTTGTGCTCGCGGCCACTGTGGTCGTTCACGTCCGACACGTCGTTGATCCGCCCGTCCTTCACCGCGTCGGCGAC
Organism: Tepidisphaeraceae bacterium; assembly: GCA_035459845.1. GTDB lineage: Bacteria > Planctomycetota > Phycisphaerae > Tepidisphaerales > Tepidisphaeraceae > DASPKW01. The sequence goes on from DATHXE010000246.1 coordinate 1,966, forward strand.
CGCCTCGACGATCGATTTGCGGATCACCCCGTACGGGATCTCATCGATGATGATCTGCGCCCGCCCGCCCTTGGTCGCCTCCTCGGCGTGCAGCTTGGCGCGGAGCGTCACTCTGCCCCGCCCCGTCTTGTACCCCTCGATGATCCCCATCTTCCCGCAGATGATCCCGCCCGTCGGGAAGTCCGGCCCCGGCACGATCTCGAGCAGCTCGGCCAGCCCGACCTGGGGGTCGTCCATCACGCGGATGATGCCGTCGCAGATCTCCCGCAAATTGTGCGGCAGCAGGTTGCACGCCATGCCGACCGCGATGCCCGTCGACCCGTTAACGAGCAGGTTCGGGAACTTGCCCGGCAGGACCTTCGGCTCCATCAGCCGCTCGTCGTAATTCGGCTGGAAGTCGACCGTGTCGAGCTGCAGGTCGGCCAGCAGCTCGGCCTCGACGAAGCTCGGGCGGGCCTCGGTGTAACGCATGGCCGCGGGCGGGTCGCCGTCGGTCGAGCCGAAGTTCCCCTGCGCGTGCACGAGCGGGTACCGCAGGCTCCAATCCTGCGCCAGGCGGACGAGGGTGGGGTAGACGATCGACTCGCCGTGCGGGTGGTAGTCGCCCGACGTGTTGCCGCAGATCTTGGCGCACTTGAGGTGCTTGGAGCGCGGCCCGAGGTTCAGGTCGTTCATGGCGACCAGGATGCGCCGCTGCGACGGCTTGAGCCCGTCGCGCACGTCCGGCAGCGCGCGGTCCATGATCGTGGACATCGCGTACGTGAGGTAGCTCCCCGACAGCTCGGTCTCGATCCGCAGGTCCTCGATGCGGTCGTGCGGCGCGGCGGGAGTCGGAAGGTCGGTATCGGCCATCGGTAGGTTGCTCGCTCCGCGCCGGTCGAAGGTCTTCGCCATGCCGCTTGCGGCTCAGCGACGACACCACCGACCGACGCTCAAGGTTCACGCGACCCGGGATCTGCCATCCCCGGCAGGCGCGTCTCGTCCGTCCGCGTCAAAACACCCGTAAAATCAAGGCCCCAAAACGGTCCGAAGTGGGCTCACGGGGAACGCGGTATTCTAGTCGATTTGACGCGTAAAAGCGAACGCGCACGACGCCCAATTCGCCGGGCGGGAAACGCACCGACCGACCCGCGCCGCGCTCCGGGTGCCATGCCCTCGCGAGCCGCCAACTGAGTTGGTCCGCGCGACCGCGCTGTCGGCTCGCGTGGGCATGCCCCAGAGGCGCTCGACCTCAAATCGAAGCTCGCTCGACGCTCGGTCGGAATCGAACACCGCTGGGGCATGCCCACGCACCGCGACCACCGTGTCCCGCGTACCGAGGTCGCAAGCGCGGTGCGAGGGCATGGCACCCGTCACGCCGCGCCCTCGCCTCACTTCACCGCCTCCCCCATCGCCTTGATCAACCCGCGCCCGTACTCGACCCGGTCCTCGACCGTCGGCAACCGCCCCAGCTTCTTCGACGGCCCGATCCGCTGTTCCATCAGCATCACCGGCACCTTCGCCTCGGTCCACAGCGCGTTGGTCGTGTTCCCCGGCACCTTCCCGACCGTCAGGCGATGGGATGGGTCGTAGCTGGTTCGCTCGACCAGCAGGTCCTCGAACCGCCGCATGCGCTTCAGGACGTCCGCGTCCTCGGCGAACGTCGACACGTACTCGCCCGTCTCCGTGTTGTGCATGTTCACCATCAAATCGATCGGCTGCCGCGCGTGCGCCGCCAGAATCGCCCGCTTGTGGTACCACACCTCCGGCATCGCCCGCAGCCACTTCGGGTCCCGCAAATCGACCACGTCCCAGTGCCGGTTCACGTCCCACCCGTTCGAATTAAACCGCACTTTCCCATTGGCGACCCCGTCCGGGTCCACCATCGGCGTAAACTTCATCACGCACGCCTTCCGCAACTCCACCGCCGCCGGGTCGTCCGAGATCGCAAACCGCAGCGCCCCGTCCATCGCGTAGCTCGTCCCGGCCTCCCACGCGTGCTGCCGGGCTTGGAGCCAGACGACCTTCTTCCCCGCGTCCGGCGTCCCCAGGTCCGTCACCGTGACCATGTGTAGGTCACGCCCGCCGCTCGACCGCCCGATCGTCTCGACGACCGCGTGCGGGGACTTCGCCACATCCGCGAGCAACCGCCCCAAATCCGCCGTCGTGTACGGCGGCACGTGCGCTACCCACAACCTCTCCCCCTCCGCCCTGAGCGTCAGCGTCAGTTCCTTGGTCGTGTCGTCCCACACCGCCGACTCGGCCGGCACGTGCCGCCACGTTTTCCCGTCATCACTGACCACCGGGAGCAGCCCCGGCTTCATCGGCACCGCCCCCGGCTTGTCGTTGTACTCGCCGATGAAGTCCGTCATCACGAGCGTGACCGTCCGCCCCTTCGCGTTATCCAGCCGAAAGCTGTACCACGTCGTCTGCCGGTTCCGCCCCCGCGCATCATACTGCCCCTCCACGTGACACCGGTACTTGTCCCCGCCGAGCGCTTCGATCTTCGCGATCGAGGCGCCCTCGAAATTCTTGTTGAACAGCAGGGGGGGCAGGTCGTCCGCGAGGACGGGAATCGACACGATGCACAGCACGAGCGCGAGCGGGGTTCGCATCCGCACATCATAACGCGAGGGGCAGTGACACTTAAGTGCCACTGCCCCGCGCGAATCGTGACACGATTACAGCGCCCGCATGAACGCCACCAGATCGCTCTTCTCCTGCTTCTCCAGCTTGAGTTGAAGCACCAGGTTGAAGAACTCCACCGTGTCCTCCAGTGTCAAACACCGTCCGTCGTGCAGGTAGGGCGGGCTGTCCTTGATCCCCCGCAGCGTGAACGTCTTGATCGGCCCGTCGCCCGGCTCTTGCGTGAACCGCTCGACCATCAGATCGTGCATCTGGTGGTCGAGGAACGCCGGCCCACTGTGGCACGTCGAGCACTGCGCCTTGCCGAAGAAGAGTTTTTCGCCGCGCAGCTCGGCCTCCCTCGCTTTCGCCGGGTCGAGCCGGTTCGTCAGCTTGTTCAGCTTCGGGGCCGGCGGGAAATCGAACATGTTCTGCATCTGCGCCATGTGGCTGACCGCCACGCGCGGCAGCTCGGTGAACCCTTTCTTCATCGCGTGCGTCGGGTCGCCGTTGAAGTACGCCGTGCGCTGCTCGAACTCCGTGAAGTCTTCGATGCTCCGCAGCGAGCGCTTCGAACCGTGGATCTGCTGCTGGTTCACGCCCCGAATGCTGGTCGTGTCGAGGCGGAACCGCCGGTGCTGCGGGCGGTCGTCGGGGTTCAGGTGGAACTGCCCCGTCGTGTGCCCGTTCACGTGGCAGTCGAAGCACGTCACGCCCAAACTCGGCCGCATCGTCTTCCGATCATCCGTCGGGTTGAACTCCTCCTGCGGCAGGGGGGTGAGCAATAGCCGCAGCCCGTCGAGCTGCACGGGCGTCAGGATGTCCTTGAACAGCTCGTGGAAGTTGTTGATCGACACGACCTCCCCGCGCGACACGTCCCCCAGCTCCGGCCGATTCTGCAAAAAGATCCCCGGCGGGAACTCGGGCAAAAACTCGTTGGGCAGATCGAACTCCACGTCGAACCGCTCGAGCCGCGGGAACATCGCGGTCTGCACCTGCGGGAAGACCTGCCCGCCGACCGCGTGCTTCGGGTGCGGGAGCGGTTTGTACGGGAACGCGTTGGCCGCCTTGATCTGCTCGGGCGTCATCCCGGCGAGTTGTTCCCACGTCGCCCCCTGCGCGAGCTTGGCCGTCGGCCCCACCGGCAGGGGCTTGCCCCGGCTCATCTTCGCCTCGGGGTCGAGCTTCGCCTTCAGTTCGTACCGCGCTTCGAGCACTTTCCGGTGGTCGGCCATCACCTTCGGCTTGTCGGCGACGTCCTGCTTCATGATGTCCGCGGCCGTCTGCTTGGGCGCCTTGGCCCCCAGCGGGTCGCGCGAGAAGTCGAACCCGTTCATCTCCCCCTTCTCCGGCTGGTTCGGGAGCGCGGTGGACGAGTGCGGCGCCGCGTCACCCGCGAACTTGCCCGACTTGTCGTGTTCGGTCAGCTGCTGCTCGGGCCGGTCGCGCGGGACGGCCCGCGGCGTCTGTACGTCCGCCACCGCGTCCGGCAGGGGCACCGGGGCCGGACGATCTGCCGCCCACTGCGGGGCCGTCAAACTCAGCGTTGCCAACCCCGCCAGGACGGCGGTACCGAGACCGAGCCGCAAGTTACGCGATCGGGACATGAGGGTTCTCCACTAGAGACATGAAAAGACGTCTCCATGCCTCGCAAAGAGAGTGCCGATGAGCGCGCTTCCAGCCGCTTGCGGCTCAGCGACTGCCCCCTTCGCAACATCCGCCCCGTTCGCGCGTTGTCGTGTATGTGACCCGCGCCCTCATCCTCCTGATGCTGTTACTTGCCGTCCCCGCGGTGGCCGCCGCCGCCGATGCCGACAAGCGCGCGAAGAAGAAGGACAAGGAGCCCAAGCCCGACCCCTCCGCCGAATTCTTCGCGCCGACCACGCTCCACACGATCCACATCCAGATCACGTACGACCAGTTCCAGCAGATGCAGCCGACGCGCCGCGCCCGGCCCGCCCCGCTGGACGCCGCCAGCATCCCCGCCCCGGTCGCCAAGCCCGCGCCGGCGGTCGCCCCGGTCCCGGCCGGCGCGCCCGACAAGGCGCCCAGGCTCCCCGCCCAAGAGGGCAAGCCCGCCGGGATCGCCAACTACGGGTACGAATACCCCTACGTGAAAGCCCAGGTCGAGATCGACAACGTCCCGCTCGCCGACGTCGGCGTGCGCTACAAGGGCAACTCGTCCTACAACGCCACCGAGCGCGGCCTCAAGCGCCCGATGAAGCTCGACTTCAACCGCTTCAAGCCCGGCCAGGACCACCTCGGCATCGAGAGCCTCAACCTCGCCAACAACGCGTTCGACATTTCCCTGATGCGCGAGACGATCTGCTACGCCACCTACCGCGCCGCCGGCGTCCCCGCCCCGCGCACCACCCTCGCCACCGTCTACCTGAGCGTCGAGGGCCACTGCCGCCAGGAGTACATCGGCCTCTACACGCTCGTCGAAGAAGTCGACGGCGACCAGTTCCTCGACCGCCACTTCGGCAAGGCCGACCTCCCCGTCTTCAAACCCGAGGCCATCCGCGGCCTGCCCTACATGGGCGAGGACATTGCCAACTACGCCGAGCGCTACCGCCCGAAGAACAAGATCACCGACCCCGCCGCCGCCCGCCCGCTGATCGAGTTCCTTAAGCTCCTCAACTACGCCGACGACCAGACGTTCAACGCCGAGATCGAGAAGGTCTTCGACGTCGACGGCTTCTTGAACTACCTGGCCGTCACCGGCGTCGTCTGCCACCTCGACTCGAACCTGGCGAACAATCACAACTTTTACCTGGTCGTCGGCCCGCCGGACAAGAAGGCCGGCCGCCCGTCGCGCGTCCACTGGCTCCCGTGGGACATGAACCTCGCCCTAGCGACGTACGGCGGCGGGGGCGAGCAACTCGTCAACCTCGACGTCCGCCACCCGTGGGGCGGCACGAACCGCCTGTGCGAGCGCATCCTGGCCGTCGACAAGTACCGCGACGCCTACCTCAAACACGTGCGCAACGTCGTGACGGTCGCGTTCAACTCCGCGGTCATGGACCCGCTGATCGACCGCGTCCAGTCCGAGTTGCTCGAGGCCGAGGAGGCGGCCGCCGCGTCGATCCCGCAGACCCGCATGGGCCCGATCGGGCTCGAAGAGGAGAAGGGCCGGGCTTGGCGCGGGAGCGGCCGGATGTCGCCCCGGGCGTTCATCGCCGCGCGCGCGGCGGCGGTCGTCGCCCAGCTCGACGGCACCCACGACCCGGCCAAGCTGTTCGTGCCCGCCGGCCACAACCCGGGCGCCGTCCGGGCGGGCGTACGCGCATCGGTGCTGATGGGCAACCTGTCGCTCATGGCCCAGGCCGTCCGGCAGGCCGCCGACAAGGACGGCGACTTCCACGTCTCCCCGCGCGAGGCCCGCGACGCCGCCGCCGCCCTGTACGTCCAACTCGCCGACGAGGACAAGCCCGAGTCGATCGACGCCAAGACCCTCGCCGCCCGCCTCGACCCGCTCGTCACCGCGTTCAGCGCCCGCCCGGCCCAGGACGTCGCCCGCCTCAATCAGCCCCGCGACCGCGGCCGCCGCCAGCCGCAGCCCGACCTGATCTCCCCCGGGGAGCAATGGGCCCGGGTCATCCTGGCGTTCGCCGACGCCGACCACGACGGCAAGCTCACCGTCGCCGAACTGACCGCCGCGACCGACCGCCTGTTCGCCCAGGCCGACGCCGACCGCACCGGCCTGCTCGGCGAGCGCGAGATCCTCGAAGCCCTCGACGACGTCGCCGCGCCGGAAAAGGCGCCGACGCCCCCGTAATTCATGACCGGACAACGTCTTAGCGATGCCGTTGCGCCGTTTGACGCGCCCCCTCCCGATCGCTAAACTACTCGGCTCGATTGATTTCCCCATTTTACCGCGGCTGACGAGGGCGAGGTATCGCCGTCGCACGTCCCCGGCTCAGGAGTTCGCCATGAAGGAAAAGACCCACCCCAAGTACCAGATCTGCTCGGTCCACTGCGCGTGCGGCAACGAGTTCACCACCCGCAGCACCCAGAGCCGCCTGGCCGTCGATATCTGCTCGGCCTGCCACCCGTTCTTCACCGGCAAGCAGAAGTTCGTCGACACCGCCGGCCGCGTCGAGCGGTTCAGCAAGAAGTTCGGCGGCACCTACAGCTTCCAGAAGACCCCCGGCGCCAAGGCCGCCCCCGCCGCCGCCGAGCCGGCCAAGGCCTGAACCCAGCACGTAGAGCCGCCGCGGCCACGCGGCGTCTTCGATCCAAACGCCGCCGACCCCCTCGGGTCGGCGGCGTTCTTGTTTGCGGTTCTTGTGGCATGGGTACGGCCGTGAGGCCTTACCCGTGTGCCGCGCGGATTGACGTCCGACGCGCTCCCCTCCGGGCGGCGCTGCCGCTTGCCCTGCGGGTCGCGGCTAAACGGGGGCCTCGCGGACATCCGTCCACGACATCGCTTGGCATCTTGTGGGCGATATCTCACAATGTCCGCCCGCCGTCCGACTGTTATCGAGAATCCAACGGAGACCGCGCTCATGACCCGCCGCGCCTGGACCACGTCCCTCCTCACCGCCGCGCTGCTCGCCGGCGCCGCCCTCCTCCCCGCCGCCGAGACGCCGGCCCCCAACACGCCCAAGCCGACCAAGCCGGTCCGGCCCAGCGAGTTCGACAACCAGCCCGAGCCCGTGCCCGCCGCCGAGGCCGCGGGCAAGATGACCCTCCCGCCCGGGTTCACCGCCACGCTCTTCGCCGGCGAGCCCGACCTCCACCAGCCGATCGGCTTCTGCTTCGACCGCCGCGGCCGCGTGTGGGTCGCCGAGAATTTCTCCTACGCCCAGTGGCGCGAGAAGTGTGACGACCGCGTCGTGATCTACGAGGACGCCGACGGCGACGGCAAGTTCGACAAGCGCACCGTCTTCGCCCAGGGCATGTTCCACTACATCACCGGCGTGCAGGTCGGCATGGGCGGCGTGTACGTCATGGACTCGCCCAACCTCTACTTCTTCCCGCTCGACGAGTCCGGCGACAAGCCCGCCGGCGAGCCGCAGATCGTCCTCGAAGGCTGGAACTGGAAGGGCCAGCACAACGTCCCCAACTCGATGACGTGGGGCCCCGACGGCTGGCTCTACGGACTCAACGGCATCACCGTCGACTCGAACGTCAAGGTCGCCGG
>DATHXE010000247.1:0-19420 GCA_035459845.1 Tepidisphaeraceae bacterium
CGGTGAACATCCAGATCGGGCTCCAGTCCTTGTTGCCCCGCCAGAGTTTGTAGTGCTCGTGCCACTCGAGCGCGAACCGCCCGCGCACCCAGCACGAGCCGCCGTTCGGAGGAGCGATCGCCACGAACCGGTCGACGTCCCCCGCGTACCTGTCCCCCTCGATGTAGGCCCGTGCGACCAGCGACCCCATCGAGTGTCCGACCACGTTCACGCGCAGCCCGGGGTGTGACTTGCGCAGCGCCGCGAGCTCGTCCGCCAGCATCGCCGCGCTCGCCGCCACCGCGCCGTCGTTCGGGTACGAGAAGAACGCGACCTGTTGCCCCTGCTTCTTGAGCAGGCCGGCCATCGTGAACCACAGGCCGTTGTCGGAGTCGAGGCCGTGGATCAGCACCGTCAGCGGGCGCGTAGCGTCAAACGTCCGCATATCGCCGTCGAACTTGATTCCCCACGTTTTCCGCTGGTCGGCCTTGGCCTTCTCGACCTTTCGCGCGCAGTAGCCCGTGACGCCGTTGTAGCAGTACGACACGCCGGACTTGATCCGCTGCCAGTTTTTGGCGGGCGAGACGACGTCGCGCCACCCCGCCTCCGCGACCGGCGCGAGTGCGCCTAGCGCGAGTGCCCACGCCAAGAGCAGGCCGCCGCGCCGAACACCACCGCTTCGACCCGATCGCGCCATGAGGCTACTCCGGTAAAACGACTGCCGGATCATAGGACACCGTTCACGCCCACGGGCTGGTCCCGTTCAGCCGCGACCCGTAGGGCAAGCGAAGCGCCGCCCGAAGGGGAGCGCGGTTCGCGCGATCAATGCGGGTCACGGGTATCGCCCTACGGGCGGTACCCATGCCACGAAAACTACCCTGTGTAGTTAGTGCCCATTTACCACCCCGTTGAAATCCCCGCCACCCCCGTCACCGCGCCATCCGATAGATCTCCGCCAATTCCCCCGCCCCGACTTTTCGCGGGTTGAACGCCGCCGTCCACTGCTTGGCGGCCATCTCGGCCAGTCCCGGGATCGCGTCTTCGGTCACGCCGGCGTCGCGCAGCCGGCGCGGGAGGCCGCCCGCGACCAGCAGTGCGTCGAGCCGCGCCGCAAGCGCGTCCGGCGACAGCCCCAGGTCTCCGTACGGGTGGTCGGCGCCGGCCGAGTTGTACCGCACGACGTGGGGCATCATGCACCCGACCGCCAGCCCGTGCACCATGTCGAACTTCGCCGTCAGCGGGTTGGCGCACGCGTGGGCGGCGCCGAGCATCGAGTTCTCGATCGCGCACCCGGCCAGGTGTGCCCCGAGCAGCATGTCCTCGCGGGCCGCATCGTCCGGCGCGCTGCCGATCGCCCGCTCGAAGGCGCCAGAGAGCAGTTCCCACGCGCGGGCGGAGAAGCGGACGGATACCGGCGTGCGCTTGGTGCTCGCCGCCGATTCCACGGCGTGCGTGACCGCGTCGATGCCCGTCGCCGCCGCCACGCGCTTGGGCTGCGTCCGCGTCAGGTCGGGGTCGAGGATCGCCACGCGCGCGGCGGCCTTCTCGTCCCAGCACGCCATCTTCACGTGCGTCTCGGGGTCGCTGATCAGCGCCGCCGACTGCGCCTCCGAGCCCGTCCCCGCCGTCGTCGGAATCGCGATCAGCGGGAGCAGCGGCTTGGCGGCCTTGTTCACGCCCCAGTAGTCGGCGACCTGCCCCCCGTTGGTCAGGAGGAAGTTGATCCCCTTGGCGCAGTCCATCGACGACCCGCCGCCCAGGCCGATGATGAAGTCGACCTCGAACTTCCGCGCGATGGCGAGGCCGCGGTGGACGTGGGTTGTCGTGGGGTTCTCGGCGACGCCGTCGTACAGGCGGGTGACGATGCCGGTCTTGTAGAGGGAACGCATCGCCGTCTCGACGTGACCGGCGTCGACGATGCCCTGGTCGGAGACGAGCAGCGCGCGCGTCGCACCCTCCGCGCGGGCGATCGGGCCGATCTCGGCGAGCGCGCCGGGGTGGAACACCACGCGCACGCGCGACCCGGGGATCACGTGCGGCGCGAGCGAGCGGTGGATGACGAGGTCGGCGTCGTGGGACATCTTCGCGGGGGCATGCCTGCCGCTTGCGGCTTAGCGACTCGAACGAGACACGGAACGATAGGACAGGGCAGACAAGAATGTCTGCCCCACTGGTCAATTGTCCCGCGCCGTCACGGCATTACGCCCGTCGCGACCTCTTCCTGCGCCACGCCCTCGGCCTGGAACGCGCGCTGGCGGTACAAGTGCTCGAACAAATTGCCCTCGTGCGGCTGGTCCCACGACAGCTTGAACGTCGGCACCGGGCCGAGGTTCAACCGGTCGATGTGCCGGCACGCCATGAACTTCCGCTGGAGCTTCTTGTCGTCCGTGATCACCGTCCCGACCAGCGTGTCGCCGATCGCCTCGGGGATCTCCTCCATCGGCGACTCGATCACGGTTGCGAACGGGAAGAGGAACTCCTTGCCCGCCAGCGCGTGGTCGCGCTCGGCCCGGAGGATCGTCGGCAGCAGCCAGGTGCACCGGCCGTCCTTGACCAGCCGCGGCGTCCCGCGGATCTCCTGCGTCAGGTCCCGCGCCCCAGGGAGGTTCGCGTCGATCATCATGTTGATCCGCTCGGGCATCGCCGGGTTGGCGAACAGCGCGAGCTTGGCGTCCGGGTGGTCGGCCGGCAGCGCCTGCCAGGTCGCCAGGCGCTCGGCGACGGCCTGGGCGATCTTGTCGGCATTCTTCGGCGTCCAGACGGCGCTGGCGTTGATGCAACTCCGCCCGCCGTTCGCGCTGATCGACTGCGTGATCACGTCGACGTACTTCTCCCAGTTGTCCGCCGCGTCGGGCCCGAGGATCACCTTTGAGTATCCCGGCCCGTGGAGCTCGACGCGCGGGTCGTGGGCGTACCGCTTGGTCGTGCCCGCGTCGCCGAACAGCATGGAGCGGTCGACCTCGCGGAGCAGTTCGCCGGCCCCGCCGTGGTCGGTCGGGTAGAACCCGAAGGCCTCCTTGGGCAGGCCCGCGGCGATGAACGCCTGGATGATCCGGAACGGGCTCCACGGCTCCTCGCGGCCGGGCTTGAGCGCGATCGGCGCCTTGAGCGTGACGGCCGGGATCCATAGCGAGTGCACGCCCGGCGAGTTGCTCGGCAGCACCGCGCCGAAGATCCGCCCCTCGCGGTAGTAGCTCAGCGTCCGCCCGTCGTCGTCGCCCCACCCGCGGTCGAGGATCGTCAAATCGAACCCGCGCGTCAGCCCCGCGACGACCACGTCGATTTCGTCGAAGATCCGGAAGATCTTGCCCGCGTTGCCCCGGCACAGGCTCTGCGGCATGCCGGTCGTCGCGCTCAGCTGCTTCACGTAGTCGTCGAACGTCTGGGTCGAGTCGCCCAGCGGGAGCGCCGATTCCATGAAGTGCTTGCCGGCCTTCCGCGTGAAGTCCATGAGCTGCTTGACGGTGAACTGCTCGAGGACGCCGTCGTCCATCCGGCGGATGTCGCGGCCGACCAGGCCGGCGTTGGCCATCGACACCTTGGCGACCGGCTCGCCGGTCGCGTGGTGGAGCAACTCGATCTTCTCGACCGATTCGTACGGGACGCCGTGACGGAGGATGGGGATGTGGAGCATGGGGGGAGACTCAAGAGGATTTCGTCGGCCGCCAAATCTCGGCCAGGCGGATTTCCAGATCGTCGAACGGGGCGAGGCGAACGGTAGCGTTATCCTTGGCGTACCCGGCCTCGACGTACTGCCCGTTCGATAGCCGATAGGCTTCGACCGTTCGCAGCATCGGGTCGAAAATCCAGTAAAAGGAGACACCCGAATCGCGGTAAAGCTCGAACTTGTCGCCCCGATCGACGTGCCGGTTCGACGGGGAGAGGATTTCGATGCACAAGTCCGGCGGGCCTTCGAGGTACTGTTCGCCGATGAAATGCGATCGGGCATTCGAGAAGAACATGATGTCCGGCCGCCGCACGTCGTCGGGCCCGAAGTACGTGTCGGTATCCGGGATGATCTCACCGAGTGACCGTGCCTTAACGTGCAGCGCAAGCTGTACCAGCAGGTTTCGCCCGGCAATCGCGTGATCGAGGTTCGGACTCGGACTCACGACCACCTCCCCGTGTACAAGCTCGTAACGAGTCTTGTCCGGATCTTCGGGAAGATCCAGAAACTGCTTCGCCGTCATCCGACCGGTCAGGACTGGCATGGTCAACCTTTCGGCGGATTATAGCCCGCCACTCAGTAAACCCCCTCCACCACGCTCATCCCCATCCCCTGGAACGGCGACACGTTCCCGGCCCCGTCCCACGGGTACGGGTCGCACGGGGGGCGGCGGATCGCCTGGTCGCGCTCCAGAAACCGCGGGATGAACGTCTCCTTCGTCAGCGTCGTCAGCATCACGCGCCCGACGCTCCCGTACGGCACCTTCACCTCCGCGTTCTTCGCATCGACGATCTCGACCACCGCCCGCGGCAACGGCGGGTGGTAGATGATCTCGTAGTTGTCCGCCGGGTCGAACGGCTTGTGCGTCGCCAGGCCCATCAGCGTGTTGCCGTAGGTGGGGACGAAGTCGATGCCGGGCACCAGTTCCTCGCGCGCGAAGCGGTGGAACTGGCTGGTCATCTCGGTCCCGCCGCAGAACACGCCGGTGATGCCGTACCGCACCAGGTCGATCTTCTCGCACAGCGCCTCGAGCAGCTTGGGCGTGGTGAACATGCACTTGATGTTCGGGTTGGCCCGGAGGATGGTCAGGGCCTGGTCGACGGCGTGGAGCTTGTAGAGGTTGGCCTCCTCGATCTCGCCGCGCTTGATCAGCTTGATCACCCAGCGGGGGTCGAGGTCGACGCTGAACGCGATCCCGCCGCGGTGCTGGGCCAGGTGCTCGATCGCCAGGCGCAGCCGGCGCGGGCCCGACGGGCCGAGCATCAGCCAGTCGCTCCCCTTCGGGAACCACTTGTCCGACAGCGTCGTGCTGAACGTCTCATAGTCGATCTTCCAGTCGTCGATCTGCAGGCGGCTCTTCGGGACGCCGGTCGACCCGCCGGTCTCGAACACGTACATCCCGCGCCCCTCGAGGCCCTTGGGCAGCCACCGCCGCACCGGCCCGCCGCGCAGCCAGTCGTCCTCGAAGTGCCCGAAGATCTTCAGGTCGTCGAACCCATTGACCTGCTTGCGCGGCTCGAGCCCCTTCTCCTTGGCGAAGTTGAGCCAGAACGGGCACCCGGTCTCCGGATTGAAGTGCCACTCGACCATGTCGCGCGTGTGCGCGTCGAGCTTCTCGCGGGCGGCCTTGACCTTCGATTCGTTGACGGTGGACGTGGACATAGTGAGAGGGGGGGTGAGTGTGTGTGCCGATATTCCCGGGACCAACGCGGCAAACTCGAATATCGAAACTCGAAGCTCGAATCAATGGCGAGGTCCGAACGTCGAATGACGAAACAAACGCCGGTCGGACGCCCGTTTCGTCATTCGTCCTTGGAGCTTCGGAATTGATTCGATCTTCGGGTTTCGAACTTCGTCATTCCGCGACTACTTCTTTTCCTCGATCGCGTACAGCTTATCGCGCGTCATCAGGTACAGCACGCCCTTCGTGAACACCGGCGAGCAGTAGCTCGCGCTCCCCATCTCGATCTTGATCACGTCGTCCTTCGGGTCCTTCTTCCCGGCCGGGAAAATGTTCACGTCCCCGTTCTCGTTCGTCAAAAACACCTTGCCGTCCGCGATCATCGGGCTGCTCCACATCGCCGACTCGGTGTCGTACACCCAGTACCGCTCGCCCGTCTTCGCGTCGAAGCAGTGCAGGTACCCGCTGAAGTCCGGGGCGTACACGAGCCCCTCGAACACGGCGACCGTCGAGATCGTGCGGTTCATCCGCTCCTTCGACTCGACCTTCCCGTTCTTGTTGAAGTCCTGACCGCGGAAGTGCCAGACGACCCCGGAATTGGGGTTCGGCCGGCCCTTCATCCCCTTCACCTCGCCCTTGGGGGCGACCAGTTCCTCGCCCGGCTTCGGCGCCGGCGCGCCCTCGGGCGCGAGTTCCAGGCTCACGTCGCCCTTCTTCGTGATGTCCACGCACCAGATGTGCCCCGGGCCCTCGCCGTGCTCCGGGTCCTGGCCGTTGGGCAGGTACATCAGGTTGCCGACGATCACCGGCGTCGAGATCAGCTCGTTCCGCGTCGTCGGGTAGGTCGTCTCCTTCAGGTTCGCGTCGAACTGCCACACGACCTTCCCGTCCCGGCAGTCGTACGCGTACACCCACCCGTTGCCGAGCGGGCAGATGCACAGCGGCACCCCGTTCGCCTCCGCGAACGCCGGGCTCGAGTACTGCCCGTGCAGAATCCCCTTCCCCGGCGACTTGTCGCTCCACACCTTCTTACCGGTCTTCTTCTCGAAGCAGATCACGCTCGGCGCGTCCGGGGCCGGCAGGTTCTTGTGCGTCTCGTCCACCCCGTTGCCCGTGATGAAGAACACCCAGTCCTGGTACACGAACGTCGAGCACGCGGTCATGTTGTGCGGGAACACGCCGTCGCTCTTCATCATGTCGTAGACCCACAGCTCCTTCGGCGGGGCCTTGTCCTTCTTCGTCGGCCCCAGGTCCAGGCACACGACCTCGCAGTTCGGCGTCGCGTACCACAGCGTGTCGCCCTCGACGCACACGGTCGAGCACACGCCCTGGTAGGGCCAGTCGATCACGCGCCCGGCCGGGTGCTTGGGCGTCACGCGCTGCCACAGGAAGCTCCCCGTCTGCGCGTCGAAGATCATCAGGCAGGACGCGTCGCCCTGGATCTTCGGGTCCTTGTGGCTCTCGTTGTTGGTCCCCACGATCACCAGACCGCCGGTCACGATCGGGTTGCCGTAGCTCTGCGAGCCGAGCTGGGCGACCCACTTGATGTTCCTGGCGGGCGTGGTGACGACCTCCTTGCCGTCCTTCTCCTCCCTCACCTCGACCTGCCACTCGGTCGGCACGCCCTTCTCGTCGCTGACCATGTTGCGCTGGGGGGTCTTGCCCCACATGAGCCACTCGCCCGGCTTCGACGCCGCCGCCACGCCGTCCGCCGCCAGGATCGGCCGCGCGACCACGTCGCCGCCCTTCACCGCCTGCGCCGGCGCGGGCCCGCGCTCGCACCCCCCGAGCATGGCCGCCACCGCAATACCCGTCGCCGCCGCCAACCGAGTCCATTTCGTCATCGCAACCTCATCGTATTTTGGATTAACGCGACCCGATCGGCCGCCGCTCTGACTTCCCTGCGCGCTCTGCGACCCTGCGGTGAACGCCCGCGCCTCACGGCGCCGCCGGGCTCACCACGACGTTGTCATAGTAGATCTCGCTCTTGATCGGCGTCACCAGCGACTCCCCGTACAGCCCGGGGCTGCCCTCCGCGTTCGGCTGGTCGTCCACGAGCTCGATCATCCACTTGGCCGGCTCGCTCTCGCCGCGCGGCCACACCTTCCCCCGGATCTGCGCCGTCCCGTCCGTCGTCAGCACGCTCAGCTTCAGCCGGTACCACTTCCCCGGCTGCCACGCGTACGGGATCGACCGGTACAGCGCCGCCCCGGCCTGGCCCTCCTTCGGCAGCGCCCCGGTCCACGGCGTGATCACCAATTGCTGGTGGTTCCCCATCAGGTGCAGCCCGTACTTGTTCGCCACCACGCCCACGTCCGGGATGTTCTTCCGCCCGCCCGCCTCCTTGAACCCGGTCATCACGTCCGACTCGATCGCGTAATCCGACCGGTGCGTGTCCCCGAAGAACGTCCGGGCCGCGTGGTACAAATCGACGTCCAGCGTCTTGACCAGCACCTTGTTCGGCTTGCCGTCCTCGCCGGGCTGCTCGATCACCTTGAACTTCCCACCGGCGTTCAGCCACGTCAGCGGCGGCTTGTCCGCCGGGGCCGCCTCGAAGTCGAACTTCCACGGCAGCGCCGGCACGACGCGCACGCGCGCCTTGCCACTCACCTTCTGCCCGCCCGCGTCCACCGTCGCCACGACCGCCCCACCCTGAGGCGGCCCGTTCTCCGACGTGAACTCCCCGCCTTCCACCTTCCCCTTCAGGTTCCCCGCCTTCACCACCTGCGGCGGCGCCGCCGGCGGGGGCGTCCCGGGCCGCGCCGGCGGTGGCGGGATCACCAGTTGGTCGATCGACCAGTCGGCCTTCACGTTCTCCGCCAGCAGCCGCCCCTTGTCGTCGAACGTCCGCACCTTGAACGCCACCTTCTCGCCCGCCCGCACCAGCGCGTCCGCCGGCACCACCTGCACGACTGCCGGCGCGGCGTTCTTGTCCGCAGGTTCTTCCTTTGGCCCCTCGGGGATCTGCACCGCCTGCTTGACGACCTCCTTCGGCCCGATGCAGTACGTCCCGCCCGCCGTCTGCAGGTACAGCCGCCCGTCCGAGATCGCCGGCGACCCGAAAATGTAATACTCCCGCCCCAGCGTCTGCGCGTCCGCCTCGAGCTCCACCTTCGACAGCACCTTGGCCTTTTTCCCGTTCCCCGCCGGCGGCTCGATGATCACGAAGTTCTTCGCGTCGGCCGCGTAAATCTTCCCGTCCCCGTACGTCAGCGACGCCTTCCCGAGCGTCCCCGCCTTCTGGTCCCACTTTTTCTTACCGGTCGCCAGGTCGACCGCGTGCACCCGGCCCGAGTTGTCCATGAGGAACACCGTCCCCTTGCCGTCCGTCGTCGGCGACGGGAACCCGACCTCCAGCCCGTCGACCTTCCACACCTCCTTGACCGTCTTCTTCGCCGCGTCCACCTGCGTCAGGTCGAGGCACGCGACGCGCCCGAGCGCCTGGTTGTCCACGCTCTCCTCGGAACTGCACACGATCACCTTGGTGCCGATGACCAGCGGCGTCGAGTTCGTCCCGCGCTTGGAGAGTTGGTAGCCCCAGAGCTTCTCGCCCGTGCGCGCCTTGAACCCGTACGCCCCACCGTCGCCCGCGCAGACGACGACCGTGCGCACGCCGTTGACGACCGTGACGACCGGCGTCCCGTACGGCGCGTCGACCGGCCGCCCGCCCGTGTTGCTCGTCCACCGCAGTTCGCCGGTCGCCTTGTCGAACGCGAACACGCGGTGCTGGCCCTGCGCGTTATCGCCCCACCCGAACGCGACGCCGCCCAGCAGCAGTTGGTCCTCGTCGACCGCCGGCGATTGCGTGCGCCCGCCGAACGTCGAGATCTGCCCGAACTCCTCGAGCATCTGCCGGTACCAGACCCGCTTACCCGTCTGCCCGTCGAGGCAGACGAGGTGCCCCTGCGTGCCGTACCCGTACACCCGGCCCGACTGCGGGTCCGCGACCACGTTCCCCCACCCGAGGCGGTGGAACGGCACGTCCGTCTGGGACATGTTGACCTTGTACTCCCAGACGATCTTGCCGGTGGTGACGTCGACGGCGACCAGCGCCTCCTGCGTCTTGGGCCCGACGACGATCGTGGCCCGGTCCCCCTCGCCGAACTTCTCCTCGCCCACGCGCGTCCACGTGTAGAGCTTGCCGTTCATCACGACCGGGCTCGACATGCCGGTGACCTTGTCGTTGCGCCAGGCGAGGTTCTGGCCGTTGAACGGGTCCCACGCGGCGGGCAGATTCTGCTCCCGGCTGAGGCCGTTCTGCTCGGGCCCGCGCCAACTCGCCCAGTCGCCCGCGACGGCGACCGGCGCGCACGCCGCACTCAGGATCAGTCCGAGCATGCCCCGCGTCAGCGTCCGCTTCATGTTCATGGAGAGTACCTCGTCGATGCGATTCCACCGCGGCCCGTCGTGCGCGCGACCGGCTCGCCCGTCGCGCGCCCCTCCCACATACCATTGCAACCGCAAACAGTTGTTCCAACAAGTGTCCGGCCGAAAACAAACCCGGGTGCATCCGCCCGGGCGTCCTCATCTTACCCACCCCGACCCCGGTTGTGGCAAGTGCCCGCGGACGATTCCTCGCGCGCCGATGCTCAACCCCCGCGTGCGCGGCACGCCCGCTTGCGGGTTAGCGGGCCCGCCCATCCACGAAATTCGAAAAGCCCTCACCGCAGCGACAACGCCGCCCTCAACACGCCGCCCCTCCCTTCAGTACCGCCGATGACCCCACACTCCGGAGCGCCTTCATGTTCCCTGATCCCACCCGCCGCCAACTCCTGACCGGCCTCCTCACCGCCGGCGCCGTCCTCTCCGCGACGGGCGCCGCCGACGCCGCCGACGCGCCCCCGCCTCCCGCCCCAGGCGCGCTCGTCGATAGCCCGCCCGTACTGCAGAACCCGTCCTCCACCGGCGTCACCGTCGTCTGGGCCGTCTCCGCCCCCGCGACCGGCTGGGTCGAGTACGGCTCAGCCGCCGACAAACTCGACCGCCGGGCCGTCGCCCCGACCTTCGGCCTGCTCCCGTTTTCCGACCGCTTCATCTCCGCGCGCCTCGATGGCCTCGAGCCCGGCAAGACGATCCACTACCGCGCCGTCACCCGCCCCGTGAACTTCCGCACCGCCTACAAGATCGAGGCCGGCGAGCCGATCGCCGGGCCGACCTTCACGTTCACTCCACCCGATCCCGCGGCCGCCAAGGCTTCCTTCGCCGTCATCAACGACACACACGAGCAGACGCCCACGCTCAAGCAGCTCACCGACAAGCTCGCCGCCGACCCGGCCGACTTCACCGTCTGGAACGGCGACGTCTTCAACGACATCCGCACCGACGATCAGGTCGTCGCGCAGGTCCTCCGTCCGGCCGGCGCGGCGTACGCCTCCCAGCGCCCCGTCCTCTTCACCTCCGGCAACCACGACGTCCGCGGCGTCGCCGCCCGCGGCTTGTCTCGCGCCGTCTCCCCCTGGCCCGAGCACGGCCCGCTCGGCCGGTCATTCACCCTCCGCCACGGCCCGCTCGCAATCGTCGGCCTCGACACCGGCGAGGACAAGCCCGACCACCACCCCGCCTGGGGCGGCCTGGCCGCGTTCGAGCCCTACCGCGTCGCGCAGGCCGCCTGGCTCGCGGCCGCGCTCAAACGCCCGGAGATCGCGTCGGCCCCGTTCCTCGTCGTCTTTTGCCACATCCCCCTCTGGGGCCTCCCCGAAGACAACCCGGGCGACACCCTCGAAGGCTACGCGTCGTACTCGCGCCATTCGCAAACCCTGTGGCACCCCGCGCTCGCAGCGTCCGGCGCGCAGCTCCTGGTCTGCGGCCACACCCACAAGTACCGCTACGACCCACCGGCGGAGGGCAGGCCCTACGGCCAACTCGTCGGCGGCGGGCCCAAGCTCACGCAGGCGACGCTGATCCGCGGCGCGGCGACCGCCGACAAGCTCACCGTGACCGCCACCGACCTCGCCGGCAAGCAACTCGGCGCATGGACGTTCGCGGCGCGGAAGGGGTAGTCGCCCCGCCTCCATGCCGACTCCTGTGGAGTCGGATTCCCGGGGAACGCGGGACGTTCCGGGTGCCATGCCCCCGCACCGCGCCCAAGAACGTTTGAAAATGTCATAGAGCGGAATCGCGGTGCGTGGGCATGCCCCAACGGCTCACGATTTGAAACCGAACCCCGCTGGGGCATGCCCACGCGAGCCGAAGACACCGTTGCGCGCACCCATCCGATCGGCGGCTCGCGAGGGCATGGCACCCGGAATCTGCCGCCTGCGGCGCGAATCCGACCCCACCGGAGTCGGCGTCAGCCCCTCCGCAACCACGCGCCTCACTCCCTCACAAACCTCTTCGCCTTCATCTCGAACCGCGGGAGCGTCCCGCGCGGCACCGCCGTCACTTCCGCCCGGAACGACAGCGAATCCTGCAACATCCGCGACACGCGCCCCGCCAGCTCCGCCGCGACGCCCGCCGCCGATTCGGTCGGCTCGAGCTCCACCTTCACCTCGCCCAGCGACCCCGTGCCGATCACGCGCACGCGAAACTCCTCGACCTCCGGGAATCGCCGGACGATCGCCTCGACGGCAGTCGGGAAGACGTTGTTGCCGCGCACGGTGATCATGTCGTCGAACCGCCCGAGGATGCCGCCCTCCATCCGCGCGAACCACCGCCCGCACGCGCAGAGGTCCCGCGAGATGCGCACGCGGTCGTTCGTGCGGTAACGGATCAGCGGGCTGCCCCACCGCCCGAGGTTAGTCAGCACGAGTTCGCCGGGTTCGCCGACCGGCACGGACAGGCCGGTGGCGGGGTCGATGACTTCGGCAATACATTCGGATTCGATCAGGTGCACGCCGCCGGGGGCTTGTTCGCATTCGAACCCGAGCGCGCCGATCTCGGTCATGCCGGTGTGGTCGAAGACGCGTGCGCCCCATTCTCGCTGGATCCGCTCGCGCACCTCCGGGATGCTCCCGCCCGGCTCGCCGGCGACGATCAGCTTGCGCACGCTGCCGGCGGCGAGGTCGATTTTCTCGGCGCGCGCGACCTCGGCCATGCGCAGCGCGTAGGTCGGCGTGCAGCAGACGACGGCGGCATGATTGTCGAGCATCATTTTCAGACGGGCGGTCGTCGTGAGCCCGCCCGCCGGGATCGCCAGATTCCCCAGCGCCGCCGCCCCTTCGAACGCCGCCCAGAACCCCACGAACGGGCCGAAGCTGAACGGAAAGAAGACCCGATCCCCCGGCACCACGCCCGCCGCCCGGAAGATGATCCCCCACAGCTTCTTGAACCAGTTCCAGCTCTCGGCCGTGTCCAGCCACCGCATCGGCCGGCCACCGCTGCCGGACGTCTGGTGGTACCGACAGTATCGCTCGACGGGGTAAGTCAGGTTCGTCCCGTAAGGCGGCCGGGCGACCTGCCCCGCCTCGAGCTCCGCGCGCGTCGTGAACGGCAGCGCCTCGATCGGGTCGCGCGCCGCATCGAAGTTCAGACCCGCGTACTTCGCCCGGTAGAACTCGTTGGACTTGAGCACCTCATCGAGCATCGCCCCCAGCTTCGCCCGCTGCAGCCGCGCCAGGCCGGCGCGGTCCAGCGTCTCTTCCTCCGGCACGTGATACGTCGGTGCGGTCATCGGATCAGTTGTACACGATGGGGCCTGAGGGAGCCCAGCGACTTGTCGCGGGACGGAGTCGAACGGCGTTCGATCGCGCGATTCGGTTGCCATCGCACCCGGGAAGTGCTGCCCGCTATTCGCCCCCTACGCATCCGTGCCGCCAGTCCCTATGATACCCCCCCATGTCGGACCCGAGCTCGAACCCGTCCGCCGTCGCCGGCGGCTCGCCCGCGCCGGGCGGGCCTGTCGTGGTGACGCCCGCCGCCGCCGCTACTGCCAAACCCGAGGCGCCCAAGGAGTGGTGGCACCCGCTGACCGTCCCCGCGTTTCGCGCGCTCTGGATCGCCTATTCCATCTCGCTCATCGGCACGTGGGCCCGCGAGGCCGGCGGGCCCAAGCTGATGGAGAACCTCACGGCCGGCCGGCCCGATTCGCCGTTCTGGGTGTCGCTCATCCAGACCGCGGGGAACTTGCCGATCGCGCTGCTGTCGATCGCCGCCGGCGTGCTGGCCGACATCTTCGACCGCCGAAAGCTCCTGCTCTGGACGAGCGTCTGGATGCTCGTCTGGTCGGCACTGCTCGCGACCGCCACGCTCACGGGCTTCATCAACAAGGAGGCGGTCCTCGTCTTCACGCTGCTCCTGGGCGTCGGCGCGGCGATGGCCGGGCCGGCGTTCCAGTACATGATCCCCGAGCTCGTCCCGCCCAAGGACATGCCGCTCGCCGTCGCGCTCAACTCGGTCGCGCTGAACGTCGCCCGCGCCGTCGGCCCGGCGCTGGCGGGCGGCGTCATCGCGCTGGTCGTCTACTACCAGTCGAGCCACCTCGCGCCGGGGCAGTCGCTGGACCTGGGCTCCCGCCTCCGCGCCACCGGCACGTCGTTCGTCCTCAACGCCGTCGCGTTCGTCGGCGTCGTGTGGGTATTGGCCCGCTGGGACCGCGCCCCGCAGAAGCCGCCCGTCCACCGCGAGACGCTCTGGGGCGCGACGGTCACCGCCTTCCGCTACACGGCCCACTCGCCGGCGCTCCGCGCGATCCTCGTGCGCGTCGCCGCGTTCATCCTGTGCGCCGTCATCGTCTGGGCCCAACTGATCATCATCGCCAAGCGCCAGCTCGCCACCGGCGCGACGCCCGAACTGAAGAACGCGAACGGCGAGAACATCTACTACATTCTGATGGCCTGCGTCGGCGCGGGCGCCGTCGCTGGGGTCATGTTCATGCCCCGCATGGACAAGCGCTTCTCCACCGAGGGCATGGTCAAGCTCTGCACCGCCGTCTTCGGGTTGGCCCTGATCGGCCTCTCCCAATGCCGCGGCCCGCTCGCCTCCATCTGGCTCGCCGCCCCGCTGGCGATCGTCATCGGCTTCAACTGGGTCATCGTCCCGACCAACTTCAACATCGCCACGCAGAAGAGCGTGCCGAACTGGGTCAAAGGTCGCGCGATCGCGATGTACATGACGGTCCTGTTCGGGAGCTTCGCGGTCGGCAGCCCGATCTGGGGCGGGCTGGCGAGCTCGCTTCAGGAGGCACATAACAAGTCGCGAATCGCCGACGTGGTCGCCGCCGGGGGTGACCCGAAGTCGGTCGATACGAAGGACGGGTTCGGCATTTCGATGGCCGCCCTGACCGCCGGTTCGCTGATCATTCTCGGCCTGCTGCTCGTGAAACGCTTCCCCTTGAGCCGAGCCGTCGGCCAAGACTTCGCGCCCGCCAACCGCCCGGCCCCGCCCGACCTCGCCGGCGACGACGCCAAGCTCGCCAAGTCGCCGCTCGAGGCCGTGATCGAGTACCGCGTGCCCGCCGGGCGGGCCGAGGAGTTCGTTCGCCTGATGCGCCGGGACGTCCGCCTGGCGCGGCGGCGGAACGGCGCGACGCGCTGGCGGCTCGAGCGCCGCCGCGCCGCCGCCGGCGAGCCCGAGGTCCAGTTCCGCGAGACGTTCGTGTTCGGCTCGTGGGCCGACCGCCTCCGCCACCACGCCCGCACGACCAAGGCCGACGCCGCGACCGAGGACCGCGCCCTCGCCCAGTGCGCCGACGGCACCGGCGCCCGCACGACCTACCGCGCCGCCGTCGAACCGCCGCACGTCGAGGTCGCGCTCAAGCGGTGGCTCCTCGCCCGCCTCGCCGACCCGTTCTCCACGAAGCCCGCTGCGAGCGAATGGGTCCCCGCCCACCCGTCCCACGGCACCGCCCGCGGCCGCCTCGCCTTCGAGCGCGACGCCTTCCTCGACCGCCTCCGCACGCCGTGGCAGAAGGACCGCACGTAAGCGCAGGTCGTCGGGGCGCGCGCGGACCGACCGACTTTCATTTCTTACCGGTATACTCGACCCGTGCGAACCCCCACCCGCCCGTTCCTCTTCGCCGCGATTCTCGCGATCACCACGATCGCCCTGACCCGCCCCGCCCTCACCGACACCCCCAAGCCCGCGACGACGACCGCCGCCGCCACCAAGCCCGCGACCACCAAGGTCGTCGCCACCAAGCCCACGTCCCGCCCCGTCGTCGCCAAGTGGGCGATGCGCCCACTGCCCGCCGGCGAGGTCAACCTGATCGCCATGGGCGACTTGGGCGGGTCCTCCAAGCAGCAGAAGGCCGTTGCGGAGGCACTGGCCGGTTACGCCGGCGGATACCGGGCCCAGTTCGCCGGCCTCCTCTCCGTCGGAGATAACTTTTACACCAAAATGCAGTGGGGCGAAGACGACTACGAGTGGCAATCCGTCTTCGAAGACATGTACGACGCCCGGCGGATCAACTTCCCGTTTTACGCCGCGCTGGGCAATCACGACTTCGAAGGCACGAAGATGCAGGCCGAGCTGGCGTACGCCCGGAAGTACCCGCAGTCGCGGTGGAAGATGCCGGCGCGGTACTACCGGCTGGACTTCCCGGATGCTGATAAGCCGCTGGTCACGGTGCTCGTGCTCGATTCCAACAAGCCCAAACTGTCGGCCGACGAGTGGCTCAAGGAAATGGAGTGGATCGACGCCCAGTTAGCGGACCGGCGCGGGGCGAAGTGGACCCTCGCCTGCGCCCACCACCCGCTGTTCTCCAACGGCGCGCACGGTGATAACGGGGTGCTCCAAACCCACTGGGGCCCGATCTTCAAGAAGTACAAGCTCGACTTCTACGTCTGCGGCCACGACCACGACTTGCAGCACCTCCAGATCCCCAACTGGGATATCACGTTCATGCTCACGGGTGGGGGCGGTCGGGGCGCGACGAAGATGCGTCGAGATCTTCGCGGCCCGTTCTCACGGAGTTTGAACGGATTTGCGCATTTGCGGTTTATGCCGGATAAGGTGGAAGTGCGTTACGTGAACGGCGCCGACGGCAAGACGGTGCACGCGTTCGAGCGCCTGCCGGCGGCGCGGGTGAACGTGAGCATCAAGGGCGGGGCCGATAAGGCGTCGACGCAGCCCTTGAAAGTGCTGCTCGGGCTGGACGACGAGGGGAATGAGAAGCCCGATAAGGATGAAAAGCCGGACTGAGGCCAGTTCGAGGGGCGCGGTTCTGGGGATTTCCACGGCTTACGCTTCGATGGTCATAAATACATGACCTGACGGGCGATAGCGCTCTGTGAAGGGGCTTGCTTTCGGCAATATTCTGCTTGCCGCGGGTCGGGGAAAGTTGTAGGTTTGGGCGTTGCCGGCCGGGCGCGCCCTCCTTGGGGAATGCGCCCTCCCCGCCGGAATGACTTGGCCGTTGCCCCGTGGGTGCCGTTGATCGGGGCAACTCGATCGAACCAATCGAACGTACCCGGGACTTGGACCGGGTCTGGCTGGGTCCGCGCGTGGGTCATGGTGGTCGTGTCAGGAAGGGAAGTCAGCCTGGTGATGGTCTCGCGAATCACGAGCCGAGGGGGGGATGGTGTCGGCCGGCGGAAACCCCGCCCGGTCGGGTCACGCGCCGTTCGCTTCGCCGCGGCGTGCGCCGCGATGGCGGTGCTGGGCGGCGCGGATGCGTCGGCGGCGGCGGGGCAGAACGTCTACTGGATTACGCCGACGGGTGGGACGTGGGTGCAGGCGTTCAACTGGAGCACCAATCCGAACCTGCCCGGCGTAGACGATGACGTGATCATCGCGACGGACCCGACCGGCACGGTGAACCTCACCGGGTTCAACACCGCCGTTAACAGCGTCGTCGCCAATGGCAACCTGTCGATCACGTCGGGCTCACTGTCGATCGCCGCGGCGTCGCAGGTGAACGGGCACTTCACGCTCGGCACGAATTCGGTGCTGACCGGCGCCGGCGACCTGACGCTGACCGGAACCTCCACCTGGGTGGGGCAGGCGACGATGTCGGGGACGGGCAAGACGGTCAATGCGGCCACGGGCGTGATGACCGTGTCGGCGGGGAACTATCACAAGTACCTCGAGCGGACGTTCGAGAACTTCGGCACGATGACGTTCGAGTCGCTGGCCGACAGCCCGGGGCCCAACTTCAACTTCGGCGGGGCGACGTTCCTCAACCGGGCAGGGGCGACGGTCACGCTCGAATACGGCGGGCCGGCGACGTTTTACGGCTACGCGGGGACGAACCTGTTCCAGAACGAGGGCCTGCTCGTCAAGAACACGGCGGCGACGGTGACGTTCGGCGGCGACGCGGGCATGAAGACGGTGCTCGCCAACGCAGGGCAAGTGCAGGTCAACGCGGGGGCGCTGGTGCTCGAGGCGGGTGCGACGCACACGGGTGCGTTTACGGTCGCGTCGGGCGCGACGCTCTCGCTGGGCGGGGCGCACACGATCACGGCGGCCGGGTCGATCACCGGGGCGGGCAACCTGACGCTCGCGAGCGGCGCGACGCTCACCGCGAGCGGCGCGGTCTCGCTGACGGGCGCGGTGACGATCAACGGCGGGTCGCACACGGCCGCCGGCGCGTTCGACGCGGGTTCGCTGACGACCGCGGGCACGGCGTCGCTCACGCTCAACGGCGCGTCGACGGTCGGGGCGGCCACGCTCGCGAACGGCGCGACGATCGCCGGCACGGGCACGCTCACGCTGACGGGCGCGTCGACGTGGACCGGCGAGGGCACGATGACGGGGGCGGGCAAGACGGTCGTCGCCGCCGGGGCCACTTTCGACATCAACACGGCCGGGGGCGTGGGCAAGACGATCGGCCGGTCAGTCGACAACGCGGGCACGATCAACTGGGCGGGCACGGGCGCGGCGGCCACGCTGACACTCACCGGGGCGACGGTCAAGAACCTCTCGACCGGCACGGTCAACCTGACCGGCGCTGCGCAGGCGGTCACGGGCACGACCGGGACGAACACGCTCGACAACGCCGGCCTGATCGCCAAGTCGACCGCCGGCACGGCGACGATCGGCGGGGCGGGGGCGTCGGCGGTCAACCTGCTCAACTCCGGCACGGTTAGCTTGTCGGCCGGGCAACTCGCGCTCGACGGCGGGCTGACGAACTCGGGCACGGTCGCCGTCTCCGGTACCGGCACGCTGGCGATCAATGGCGCGCTGGCGAACACCGGGCAGATTCAGCTGACGGGGACGGGCGTGGTGAACGTGGCGGGCACGCACACGACCGCCGCGCTGGGCGGGTGGACGAACGCGGCCAACACGGGTCAGCTGAACGTCCTGGGCACGCTCGACAATGCCGCGGCGACGCTCGGGTTGACCGCGACGACCGGCGACCTGCGACTTGCCGGGACGCTCGCCGGCGGCACGCTCTCGACCGCGGGCGGCGCCAAGCTCGTCGCATTGAACGGGGCGACGTTGAGCGGCGTGACGCTCTCGGGCGACGCGACCGTCCGCCTCGCCGGCGCGGGCGCGACCGTCACGAACGACCTCACGCTCGGCGCGGCGAGTTCGGCGGCCACGGGGCTGACGATCGAGGCCGACGCGGCGGGCACGCTCACGTTCGCCGGGTCGCAGTCGATCGGCGGGACCGGCTCGGTCATGCCGGGCGGGACGGGACCGGTGACGATCACCGCCAATGCCGGCAACACGCTCACGGTTGGGGCGAACGTGAACGTTCGTCCGTCGGCCGCGCTCGATCTGACCGTCGGCGCGGGGTCGTCGGCGGTCGTGGTGCAGGGGACGGCGCTCAGCGACGTGTCGGGCCGCACGCTCACGCTGGGCGGGTCGGGCGGGGTGCAGAACGCGGGGACGTTCGAGGCGATGAACGGCGGCATGCTGGTGGTCACCGGCCCGCTCGCCAACGTCAGCGGGGGCACGCTGAGCGGGGGCGTGTGGCGGGCGATCGGCGGCGGCATCCTCCGCGCGCCGGCGGGCAGCGCGATCACCGCCAACGCCGCGACCGTGTTGCTCGACGGCGCCGCGTCCCGCTTCTACCAGGGCGCGGGGACGGCCGACGCGCTCGGCGGGCTGATGCAGAACACGGCCAGCGGCAACCTGACCGTCCTCAACGGGGCGACGATCACCATCGCCCCGAACTTCGCCAACGCCGGCACGATGACGGTCGGCGCGGGCAGCACGCTGACCGCCACGAGCACGTTCACGGCCGGCGGGACGACCGCGATCACCGGCGGGTC
>DATHXE010000248.1:0-14620 GCA_035459845.1 Tepidisphaeraceae bacterium
AAACACCCAACCCGTCGGCGTCCCGCGCTTCTGCATTTCGCGCACGACCTTGGCGCTGCCGGACAAATCCGTGTGCGGCATCTTTCGCACGTCCCACCGCTGGGCCTTGGCCGGCACGCGCCAGGCGACGCACGCGAGTAGAGCGACGGCCGGCAGCGCCGCGGCGACACGCGTTGCGATCGGGCGCCATTCGACGCGCCGTCGCCACCCCGCCCGCAGCAACTCGGCCGCGTCCGATACCGCGTACGCCGCGAGCCACGACAGCGGGATCGAGAACAGCACGTAGTGGTCGTCCCAGACCGGCCGGTGGTTGGCCATCACGACCAGCGCCGTCGCGAACCACGCCGCCGGCACCAATCGGACCCACCGCCGATGCCAGACCGCGCCGACCAACCCCACGCCCGCGAGCAGGTGCTGTTCCCAGTCCCACCTGGCGAACTCCCGCAGCATCTGCGGCGTCGGCCGGAATTCCGCGGCCTCCACCTTGTCGCGGATGTGCGAGTGGATCAGCAACTCGTAATTGAGCGACCCGAAGTACAGTCCGACCCCGACGAACACGACCGCGAACCCCGCGAGCCATGCGCCGACGGCGCCGAGCGACCGCGCGGCTTGCCGCTTAGCGATTGCGTTCGGGCGCCCGAATGTCAGCCCGACTAACAGCAGCACCCACGGCACCGCCATGAACGTGAACAACTTGGTCTGCATCGACACCCCCATCACCGCGCCCGACAGCACGACCAGCCAGAAACTCCCCCGCCGCGCCCCGATCATCCCCAGCGCGACGGCCGCCAGCGCCAGCGACAGCGCCGGCAGGCCGATCATCACCGCCACACTCAGGCGGACGTACTCGTTGCTCAGCGCCAGCAGCGCGACGCCGGCGAACGCGGCGACCCATCCGGCCGTCATCCGCAGGATCCCCGCCAGCGACAACAGGCCGATCGCGCTGGTGGCCAGGATCAACCCCCGCGCCGCCCCGACCGAGTTGCCCGTCACCTTGAACAGCCCCGCCAGCGCCGCCGTCAGCAGGGGGGGCTGATCGCTCCAGACCGTCGAGTACAGCGGCATCCCCTCCTTCAGCAACGCCGCCTTCATCAGGTTCAGTCCCTCGTCGCGGTCGAACTCGAAGACCGTGCCGGCGGGCACGATCACCAGCACCGCGATCACGAACACGACCGCGGGCACGACCACCCCCGCACATCGCAATATCGATCGCATGCGACCGATGCTAACGCGACGACGCCAAAACCGATACGCAGTGTCCCCGTTCCTGCTTCACCTACCGAATCTTCTGATCCGGCAGCGCACTCTTGATCCCCTCGTCCACCGGCATCACGTCCTTCTCCAGCCCCGTCTCCTTCTTGAGTCGCTCGAGCTGGATCTTCAACGCCGCCAGCGTGCCCGCGTGGGCCGGGTCGCCGATCAGGTTCTTGTCCTCGCCCGGGTCGGCCTGCAAATCGTACAACTCGGCCATGTGCTTGTCGGGCGCGTCGTCGTCGCCGCCGTGCGGGTAGCGCGTGTACTTCCAGCGGTCCGTCCGCACGGCCCGGACGTTGGGCGTGTACGGGAACTGCTTCTCGTAGTTGTACTCGTACAAGAACCCCGTGCGCCAGGCGATCCCGCCGAAGTCCCCGCCCGTGCGCGCGACCGTCGCGGCCGAGCGCCCGTGGATCTTCGACAGCGGCGGCGCACCGCAGACCTCCAAAATCGTCGGTGCGATATCGGTCGTCAGCAGCATCTGATCCACCGCCTTCGACTTGGGCTGCCCGAACGCCTTGGGGAACTTGATCACGACCGGGATGCGCATGCTCGGCTCGTGGGCCGTCCGCTTGTCGACCATGCCGTGCTCGCCGTTCAGCAGGCCGTTATCGCCCATGAATATGAACATCGTGTTGTCGTACTGGCCGTTCGCCTTGAGCGCGGCCACCAACTTCCCGACCGAGTCGTCCACGCTCAGGATCGTGCCCCAGTAGGCACGGGTCATCGCCGCAAAATCCTTCACGGCCGCCGGCGAGTCGTCCGGGAACTTCTTTCGCCACTCGAACAGCGGGCCGTAGATCCCGTGCCACGTGTACAGCCGCTCCTTGATCCACAGCGGCTTGTCCGCCAGGTTGAACGCGCTCTTCGGGTACTGCACGTCGACCCCGTCGAACGCCGATTTGTACTTCTCCTCGGGGAAGTAGAACGAGTGCGGCGCCTTCTGCCCGACCATCAGCAAAAACGGCTTGGCCTTGTCCCGCCCCGACTCCAGCCAGTCGAGCGCGAGTTGCGTCACCACGTGCGTGTAATACCCCGGCAGGACCGTCCGCTCCCTGTCGTTCAAATTCCATTCGGTCCCCTCGTACTTGCCCTGCCCCTTGTGCGTCGCGAAGTAGTCGAACCCCGGCCGGCGCGAGTCGTTGTCCTCCCCCATGTGCCATTTGCCCATGTACGCCGTCGCATAACCGGCATCGTGCAGGCGGGTGTGGAACCCCGGGAGCTTCGCCGGGAACTCGGTGAAATTGTTCGTCACCCCGTGCGCGTGGGCGTACAGCCCGGACAAAATCGACGCCCGGCTGGGCGAACAAAGGCTGGTCGTGCAGAACGCGTTCCGGAAGTGCACGCCCTCGTCCGCCAGCGCGTCGATGTTCGGCGTCTTGAGGTGCGGGTGCCCCGCGACGCCCAGGCAGTCCCAGCGGAGGTCGTCGCACAGGACGAACACCACGTTTGGCCGTGGCTGGGCGGCGGCGATGGAAGGGAAAATCAGGACTGCAATCGCGAGGAGGAGGGCGCGGCTCATGACCGCATGTGATACCGCTAACGGACCGGCCCGACAACCGCCCGCACTGTCACGCCCGAGCGGGCGCGTTGGCGTCCTCAATCGCGACGATGTGGTGCGAATCGAGGCGGACGTTACGGTCGTCGTCGGTCTGCAAATACAGCGTGTTACCGTCACGCGAGCGCATGACGAACTCGGGGTGGTCGATCCGGTACCCCCGGCCGTCGGACGTGCGCACGTCAAACGGGATGAACGGCTGTCGATCGATAATGTCGATGACTTTGGAAGCCTTCATATACCTAACAAGTATAGCATGCGGCCCGCCAGATCGCATGTGATTCGACCGTCCGCGATACGAGAACGAATTGGCGGTTGCGCCTATAATCCGCACCCCCATGGCCTCCTACACCCAAGCGATCCAGAACCTCATGAACCAGTTCGCGCGCCTCCCGGGCATCGGGATGCGGTCCGCCGAGCGCATCACGTTCCACCTGCTCAAGGAGCGGCCGGAGGTGGCGTTCGAGCTCGCCGACGCCGTGCGCGACGTGAAGACGCGGATCCACCACTGCTCGGTCTGCTTCAACCTGACCGAGCAGGACCCGTGCGACATCTGCGCCGACCCCGCGCGCGACCACGGCCTGGTCTGCATCGTCGAACAGCCCAAGGACCTGCTCGCCCTCGAGGGCGCCGGGCTCTACAAGGGCGTCTACCACGTCCTGCTCGGCGCGATCCGCCCGCTCGACGACATCGATGCGGCCGACCTCACGATCGACGCCCTGATGGCCCGCGTCGACGCCGGCCAGGTCCGCGAGATCATCATGGGCACCAACCCGACCGTCGAGGGCGACGGCACGGCCCTGCACGTCCAGAACGAGGTCGCCGCCCGCGCCCCGCAGGTCCAGGTCACGCGCCTGGCGCGCGGCCTCCCGGCCGGGTCGAACATCGAGTACGCCAACCGCAACATCCTCGCCGACGCCATCGCGGGCCGGCAGAAAATGTAATGCGAAGATAGCGGATGGAAGGTGGAGGATGGCTGGAGTCGTCCGCGCCCTCCACCGTCCTCGTGTTCCAAAAAGACCGACCCCCGACCAGCTTGCGCCGACCGGGGGCGGATCTCACCAGCGTACATTTCGTCGAGACTGACCGTTTACTTGTTCGCCCCCGCCGCCGCCTTGGCCTTCGCCGCATCGTACAGGCCCAGCAGCGTGTCGTACTGCTTCTGCAGGTCCGCCGGGAGCTTCTCGCGCATGCCCTTGAGCTTGTCGAGGTAGCCCTTGGCCTCGTCGAGCTTGCCCGCGTTGATCGCGTCCTGGGTCTTGGCCAGCATCGGCTTGGCCATCGCGACCGGGCTCGCCATCATCTCGCCGGCGCCGGCGCCCGCGTCGTCGACCGTCGTCTTCGCCGCGTCGACCTTGGGCTTGGCGGAGTCGACCGTGGCCTTGGCGCCTTCGCCGACCTTCTCGGCGCCGCTCGCCGCCGCGCCCCCCGACCCGGCCGTCACGCCCGTCGCCACGTCCTGCGCCTGCTTCATCGCCTTGTCGCCGGCGGTGCCGGCGCCGCCGCCCGCCTGCGGGTTCGGCTGGTTCGGCTTCTTGTCCTCGCACCCGCCGGTCATCGCGGCCGTGCCCAGACCCACCGCCACGCACATCGCCAATCGTCGGAGCGCCGTCATGGTCGCCTCCACAGGTAAAGGGGTTCCTCGTTCCGCCGTTCGTACGCTCGCCGCACACCGCTCGCGCGCGGCCGACATGGGGATGATAGGCAGGACGCGCGTGCGGCGCGACATCCCCTGTACCACGGGCCGCGCGGGGATGGCAACTGCGGGGTGCTCCAAGGCATCATCCTTCGAAGATAGGTTGAGGGATTGCCGATAATCGCCGATAGTCGGTGCGGGTGCGTTGTCGTGACACGGATCTGGCTGCGCCAGACCCGCCCGCTGAAGCGGGCGCGCCGATCGAGCGCCCGCGCAAGTTGCCTGACCCCGAGACCCGCTTGCCCGACCCCACGCCCATCCCGCCCGGCTCGCTCGACGTGAGCACGGAGACCTCGCCCGCCTCGCTACCGCCCGCCGGAAGCGCGGCGTCCGCGAACGGCGCCGCCGCCCCGGCGCCGAACGAGCCCTACCGCCTGCGCGGGCCCCGGCGGCGCTTCACGATCGTCTTCGGCATCACCGCCACCGCCCTGATTACCGGGCTCGCCGTCGCGCTGCTCTACTTCAAGTGGTACCGGACCGAAGACTACAACGTCCTGATCGTCGCCCACGCCGAAGCCGAGTGGGACGGCGGGACCATCACCGTCACCGGCCCGGCGCTCGGCGGGGACGGCCTGTCAGGCGAGATCACGCGGACCAACAACCTGGTCGTGCGGTTTCACGTGCCCCCCGGCACGTACACCCTGGTCGTTCACGACAAGACCGGCCGACCCGTCGCGACCCGGACGAACACGCTCCGCGCGAAGGTCCAATGGTGGCCCCTGCGCTACCCGGGCATGGCGACGAGCCGCCCGGCGCCGTAATGAGCGATCTTGTCGTCCCAGTTTAGCCGCGACCCGTAGGGCAAGCGTCAGCGCCGCCCGCAGGGGAGCGCGTCGTAACCGGGAAGCAGTTTCAAACTTGGAAGTAGCTGCTGCGCCATCCCGATAGGCGCTCCCACCTTGCTCATTTCGCCGGCGCCTTCGCGTCCGTCTTCGGCTTCGCCTTCGGCTTGGTCGGCGTCGCCGGCTTCTTCTCGGGGTCCGTCGCGGCAGGCTTCTCCGTCGCCGCCGGCTTGGCGGTCGCCCCGCCCACCGCGGTCATCAGCAACCGCTCCACGATCGCCGTCGCCGCCACCGGCGAGTACCCGTACACCCCGTCCACGTGCTGCCCGACCAGCCCGACCGACAGGTCCTCGCGCGAGAACACGACGCCCGGCTTGCCCTCCACCGGGGCCGCCATGATCCGCCCCGGGCTCCGCGCCAGCGACTTGGCCGCGAACGGCCGCCACAGCGTCGCGATCGGCTGCCCGTCGGCCCCCAGGTAGATCGCGTGCGTCGGCGGCAGTTGCCCCAGCGCCCCGCCGGGCGCCACGAGCTTGGCGAGCGGCTCGGCCGCGTCGGCGAACTCCGCCGACCCTCCCGCCGCGTCGATGATCAGCATCCCGCCGTCCGCAACGTACTTCTTCAGCTCGGCCGTCTGCTCGTCCGTCACGCGGAACTTGGCCGTCCCCGTCAGGTGCGCCACCGGGTACGCCGCCGCCGTCAACGCGCCCCCGCCCGGCTTCACGGTCTTGACCGTCACCTCCACCCCGTGCCGGTTCTGCAGGATCGCGGCCATCCGCCGCCACCCGCCCGGCTCGGGGTCCGAGTCCTCGCCGATCTCCAGCCGCGCCACGCTCAGCTTCTTCGTCGCCTTGGCCTTCGGATCAACTGTCACCCAGTACGTGTCCCCCTTGTACCGCAGGTCCTTCCGGTCCGACGTGTACAGGAACAGGTTGGTCGCGAACTGCCACGGCTCCTCGCGCCCCTTGATCGCCCGGATCTGCCACAGCCGCGCCGGGTCGCCCGAGTGCACCAGCAGCATCAACTCCCGCGCCCCATTGCTCAGCCCTTGGATCGCCGGCTTGATCTTCCAGTTCGAGTGCTTGTAGTTGTTGTTGTACAGGATGTGCCCGGCCGGCAACTCCCGGAACTCGTACTTCGGAAACAGCTTGCTCCCCAACTCCCGGAACGACTTGGCGAACAGCGCGTTCCCGCAGTCCGCGTGCCCCATGATGATCCCGCCCATCTCGGCGTACGCGCGGAGCTTGCCGATCTGCTCCTCGGTCAGCGCCAGCGGCTGCGACCCCGACAGGTACAGCACCGGCGCATCCAGCAACTCCGTCGCCTCGACCTTCAGGTTCACGACCTGCCAGTTCAGGTCACGCTCGAGCGATCGCCCGACGTAGCGGACCGCGTTGGCCACGTCGCGCGGCCGCTGGTTCCAGGCGACCGGCTTCTTCGGGTCCGACGAGTAATCCAGCTTGGCGATCGCCACCGGCGCCCGACCGCGCACCAGGAACAACAGCGAAAACGCCGTGTCCACCGGCGCGGTGAACAGCGCCCCGCCGGCGCCCTCCAGCCAGCTCCCGTCCGGCTTCTGCTTCTTGACCAGCCAGTTCGCCCCCTTGTCGTACCAGTCGGCCGTCCCGAAAAACTTCAGCCCGCCCGCCACGCCCACGCGCTCGACCGCGTACAGCGTCACGTGGTGGAACGACCGCGCGTACGTCTTGTCGCTCGCGATCATGTCCATGTGCTTCGACAGCCACTCCACGCCCCGGTCGATCGCCTGCTGCGCCGGGTTGTTCTGCACCCCCCGGCACTCGGCCGCCTTCCCCGCGTGCAGGTAGTCCTGCGTGATGAACAGCGACGCCACCCCCGCCGCCGTCATCCCCGGCGTCGGCGGGATCTCCGTCTGCGACGGGTGCTTGTACGTCCACCCGCCCGACTTGTCCTGGTTCCGAAGCCACCCGGCCTCGGCGTACTCCCAGTACTTCCCCGGCACTTCGACATTGAGCTGCTCGGCCGCCCACAGCCCCAGCACCGCGTACTGCGACCGCGAGTGCGAGTAGTCGCTCCCCGCGATCCCCGTGTAGTCGTGCATCCCCGCCGAGTTCCCGTCCCCGCGCGTCGCGTCCAGCATCAGCTGCGCGTCCACCTTCATCAGCGCCAGCGTTTCTTTCGACTCGGGGAGCTGGTGCCACACGAGCATGCGGATGCCGCGCGCGTACGTCCCGCGGATGTCGGCCGTCTTCAGGAACGCGATCGCCTTTGCGAGCTTCGCGTCCTGCGGGCTCTCCCCGGCGGCCAGCAGTGCGTACGTGCACAGCGCCGTCAGCCCGCCCCACTGCCCGCCGTCGTGCTGGTTGTTATTGG
Source organism: Tepidisphaeraceae bacterium (assembly GCA_035459845.1). Lineage (GTDB taxonomy): Bacteria > Planctomycetota > Phycisphaerae > Tepidisphaerales > Tepidisphaeraceae > DASPKW01. The sequence goes on from DATHXE010000248.1 coordinate 7,643, forward strand.
CGAACTTCGCCGGCCCCGTCTCCCAGGTCCCGTCCGCCGACATCTTCGCATACAGGTACGCCTTGGCCTTCTTGATGGCCGCCTCGACCTTGGCGTTGTCGACGTCCGCGAACACGGGCCGGGTGACGACCGCGGTACACACCGCGGCAACGATGAGGGGGACGAGCGCGATCCGCATAATCAGAGTTTATCCCACCCGCGCGGGGGTGAACAGGTGCGGAAACGAGCACGTGAGACACGTGACCAAAAAAGAACCCACGGAGCGAGCTCCGTGGGCTTTCATAATATCCGTGTATCGGACGACGACGTCACGCGCTCCGCGCCGCCACCTTCTTCGTGCCCTCGATAAACTCACCCATCTGCCGGAACTTCTCGTACCGCCGCTCCAGCAGCGTGTCCGTCTTCACCCGCTTGAGCTCGCGGAGCGTCTTGGCCAGGTACTGCTCCAGGTTATGGGCGGCCGTGTGCGGGTCGCGGTGCGCCCCGCCCAGCGGTTCGGGCACGACCGTGTCGATAACGCCCAGCTTCGCCAGGTGCTTGCTCGTCAGCTTCAGCGCCTCGGCCGCGTCCGCCGCGTTCGCCGAGCCCTTCCACAGGATGCCGCTGCACCCCTCGGGGCTGATCACGCTGTACCACGCGAATTCCATCATCGACACGCGGTCCGCCACCGCCAAACCCAGCGCCCCGCCGCTCCCGCCCTCGCCCGTGATCACCGTCACGATCGGCGTCCGCAGCCGGCTCATCTCGAACATGTTCCGCGCGATCGCCTCGCCCTGCCCGCGCTCTTCGGCGCCGATGCCCGGGTACGCGCCCGCCGTGTCGACCAGCGTCACCACAGGCAAGTTGAACTTCTCCGCCAGCTTCATTGCCCGCAGCGCCTTGCGGTACCCCTCGGGGTGCGCCAGGCCGAAGTGGCAGTCGATCTTTTCCTTCGTGTCCCGGCCCTTGTGCGTGCCGATCAGCATCACCTTGTGGCCGGCCATGCGGGCCAGCCCGCAGCGGATCGCCTTGTCGTCGCCGTACCGGCGGTCGCCGTGCAACTCGCGGAACTCCCGGCAGATCAGGTCGCAGTAGTCCTTGAACAACGGCCGCTGCGGGTGCCGGGCCACCTGCACCGTCTCCCAGGCGCTGAGCCCGTCGTACGTCTTGCGGAGCATGCTGGTGTAGTTCGACCTAAGCTGGCGGAGCTCCTTCGAATAATCGATCTGCTTGGCCTCCTGATGGGCCTCGAGCTCGTGGATCTGCGCCTCCAGCTTCGCCACGTGCTGCTCGAACGGCAGGACGTGACGGGCCGGGGCCTTGGGCGATTGTGGGTTCGGGATAGACACGAAGATCGGCTTCTCCAGGGACGCTTTAACGGAAGTCTGAGCCATGAGTGATGAACCTTCCCAAGTCGGCGTGCTCACTTCAGTGATGCACGTCTGCGCGGTGCGATCTCGCTTCACCCTTTGCAAACCACTTCCGAATCGGGAACAAATAGCCTAGACGAGCCCACATAGTGATTCAAGACGCGGCCGCCCGATAACGGCCGCCCTTTGACACCGCCAGCGGTCGGGGTAGAACGTCCGCCGGTGGCCTCCGGTTCCCCGATCCCTCCGACGCCCAACATTTTATCGGACCATGCACTTGAAGCGCTTGAGCATTCTGGGGGTGGGGCTGCTGGGCGGCTCCATCGGACTAGCCGCCCGATCGAAGCTAAGCCATTGCCACGTCGTCGGATACGGCCATCGCCGTGAGACCCTCGCGCGGGCTCAGGAAATTGGCGCCATCCACGAGGTCGCTGATAATCTGGGGGAGGCGGTCAAAGACGCGGACCTGGTCGTCCTGTGTACGCCCGTGTCGCTGTTCGGGGAGGTCCTCAAGGGTATCGCAGGCTCGCTGAAGGACGGGGCGATCGTCACGGACGTCGGGAGCACCAAGCGGTCGGTGGTGCAATCGGCCCGGACGCTAATCCCACCGCACGCCAGATTTGTGGGCAGTCATCCAATGGCCGGGAGCGAGAAACGGGGGGTCGAGTTCGCCCGCACGGACTTGTTCGAGAACGCGCTCTGCATCCTCACCCCTGAAGATGCCGCCGGACCGATTGCGGTCGCGGCCGTCGAAGACTTCTGGCGGCTGCTCGGCATGCGCACCTGCCGGATGACCCCCGCCGACCATGACGCCGCGCTCGCCGACGTCAGCCACCTCCCCCACGCGGTCGCCGCCGCCCTGGTGAACATGCAGCAGCCCGAGGCGATGCGCCTCTCGGGCAAGGGCTTCCTCGACGCCACCCGAATCGCCGGTGGCGACGGCGGCCTCTGGCGCGACATCTTCCTCGACAACGCCGACAACGTCCGCGCGTCGATCGCCCGCCTCCGACAGGCCCTGGACGAGTTCGAAGGGCTAATCGACGCGCGCGAGGGGGACCAACTCCGCGCCTGGCTCGACGCCGCCGCGGCTCGCCGCGACGAACTGGTGCGCGAGCGATTGCGCGACGAGGCGTGAACGCGCGGTCACGCCCGGATGGCCTCGCCCCCGGTCGCCCGCCACGAAGTCGCTTGGCGTCGTCGCGGCACGACACAGAGGCGTTCCGGACCCGACTCCTACCCCACCAATTCCGGCGCACTCACGAACCGCGTCATCAACTCACCCCGGCTATGCACGTCGTACTTCCGGTAGAGCGCTTTGACGTAGTCCTCGGTCGTGCGGTGGCTGATCCGCAGCGCGATCGCCGTCTCCTTGACGCTCCGGCCCCCGAGCAGGTGCTTGAGCACGGCCCGCTCGCGCGGTGAGAGGAACGGCCGCTCCCGGTCGCCCCGCCCGGCCGGCGCGACCGGGGGCGGATCCAATTTGCCTTCCGCACCGACGATCGCCAGTTCTTCGAGGAACAACTGCAGCACCTCCCGCTCGCGCGGGGCGAACGGCCGGTCCCGAGCGTCGCGGTGGAACGTCAGCGCCAGCGTCGGCGCGCCGGGGCCCGGCGTGTGCCAGCCGCACACGTGCGAGTCGATCTCCAGTACCGGTAGCAGTTCCCTGACCAGCGGGGCCGCATAAAACACGTCGTCCGGCACGATCTGATCGCGCAGCCGCGCGACGGGGCGGCGGTGGCGCTCGCCCGCGGGCCGGGCGGCCTCGATGTCCTGGCACCCGCGCATCACCACGTCACGGTGGAACTGCCGGGCGTGGAGCAGTGCTTCCCAGAGCTCGATGACCGCCCCGTTCGCCCACCCGCCGTGCGTCGCCTCGCGGAACCGCATCGACTCGCCGCCCGCGAAGTTCTCGAGGAGCAACGCCGTCCCCTGCCGCGCGCCCAGGATCTCGCACATCGAATGGACGATCAGCCGGCGCTGACCGCCGGGATCGCCGCGCAAGTCGCGCAGGTCGCCGACCAGGCGAAACACCGTGCGGGCCTGTTCGAACGTCGGGCGGGCGGTTCTGGGCATGGCGGGCGTCCGAAAGAGCACATCGTCGGCGCACAACGCATCCGAATCTGACCTATAGAACGCCAGCCCCGCCCGAGAGTTACATAATTCGGTCGGTCGTCGGGCCAGACACCCGTTCCCCCGCGTTTACGGGAATACAAAAGGCTAACGGCAACCGCTAACGTATGACAAGTCGTGGATCACCGGGAGCTTCTTAAGGGAGGGGCCTCTGGCCCGCGACGTGAAGACGGTTCGGCGGAACGCATTCATTTTCGGTCCGACCAGCGATGGCCCGGGCCGAAAGCGTGAAAACGGACGTCCGGCCCGATTCAAAAACCAAGACCCCTCTCGGATCTCCGAGAGGGGTCTTTTGCTTCTGGCGCGCTCGAGCTTCGGACGGGTGACGTTACAGCTCCGAGTACAGCTCGGCGAGCTTGTATCCGCGGACGGCCTTGCGGTGCAGGTACTCGGACTTGGAGTACTTGAGGCCGCGGTTGGTCGCGTCCTTGTCCTGGCCGGTGCCCTCGACGATCGTGTCCGTGCCGGTGGTGGCGACGATCCAGTCGCGCCCCGCCCCGCCGTCGAGCGAGTCGGGGCCGGCGCCGGCGACGAGCGTGTCGTTGCCCGCGTCGCCGGTGGACGTGTCGGAGCCCTCGCCGCCCCAGAGGGCGTCGTTGCCGTCGCCGCCGCCCAGGACGTCGTTGCCGAGCATGCCGAACAGCACGTCGTTCCCGACGCCGCCGGTCAGCGAGTCGTCGCCGTCCCCGCCGAAGACCACGTCGTGGCCCTTGTCGCCGGAGATCGTGTCGTTGCCCAGGCCGCCGAAGATCAGGTCGTGCCCGTGCCCGCCGGAGATCGAGTCGTCGCCGTCCCCGCCGGAGAGCATGTCGTGCCCGGCCCCGCCGACGAGGGTGTCGTTGCCGGCATTGCCGAAGACCGAGTTCTTGCCGACGCCGACGGTGACCGAGTCGGCCCCGTCGCCGGCGTCGATCGTGGCGCGGCGCTCGACGTTGACGTTCACGACGTCCGCCCCGTCGCCGCTGGCGACGCGCACCTTCGACACCAGCAGCGCGTCGAACGTCAGTGGGGCGTCGGCATTCACGGTCACCGCGATCTGCGCCTTGGTGTCGTCGACGTACGCGACGGTGATCTGATTGCCGGCGTTGTCGCCGGTGACGCGCAGGACGCCGTCGGTCAGGTCGACGGTCGCCGAGAGCAGGGCGCGGGTCTCGAGGGCGTGGATGAACGAGTTGCGGACGGTCATGCGGTGGTCCTGTGGTATGAGGCCGGAACGCGGTCGGGCGGGAAACGGCATCGCCCTGCGAACAGAACCATCGGATACGGACAGGGGGGGCCGCCACGGGGGATTCACCGGGTTCAGGTGATTCTCATCCTTCGCCAGGCGGCATAGACGGGACCGACGGCAGTGTCGGCGCAACGAAGAAGCCCCTCCCGTGATGGGAGGGGCTTCGTGTGTTCGTGAGCGTCAGCGACGCCGTGGCGCCGAAGCGACCGACTTACTCCTTAACCTCGTACTCCGCGTCGATCACGTCCTCGTCCTTCTTCTTGGCGCCGTCGCCGCCCGGCTGACCGCCGGGGGCGGCGCCGGTCGCGCGGTCGGAACCCGGGCCGGGGCCGGCCTGCCCGCCGGGGGCGCCCTGCCCGCCGTAGATCTCCTGGCCGATCTTGGCGACCACGCCCTGCACGGTCTCGACGCCGCGCTTGATCCGCTCGCCGTCCTCGCTCTTGAGCGCGTCCTTCAGGTTGTTCAGCGCGCTCTCGACCTCGCCGCGCACCGCCGGGCTGATCTTCTCCCCGTGCTCCTTCAGCTGGCGCTCGGTCTGGTACACGAGGTTGTCGCCCTGGTTCTTCAGGTCGATCGTCTCGCGCCGCTTCTTGTCCTCGGCCGCGTGGGCCTCGGCCTCGCGCTTCATCTTCTCGACTTCTTCCTTCGACAGCCCGCCGGCCTTCTCGACCGTCGTCTTGTTCTCCTTGCCGGTCGCCTTGTCCTTGGCGGCGACGGTCAGGATCCCGTTCACGTCGATGTTGAACGTGACCTCGATCTGCGGCATCCCGCGCGGCGCGGGCGCGATCCCGGCCAGGTCGAATCGCCCGAGCAGGCGGTTGTCGCGGGCGAACTCGCGCTCGCCCTGCAGTACGTTGATCGTCACCGACTCCTGGTTGTCCGCGGCCGTGCTGAACGTCTCGGTCTTCGACGTCGGGATCGTCGTGTTGCGCGGGATTAGGACGGTCATCACGCCGCCCAGCGTCTCGACGCCCAGCGACAGGGGGGTCGCGTCCAGGACCAGGATGTCCTTGACCTCGCCGGTCGCGATCCCGCCCTGGATGGCCGCGCCGATCGCCACGACCTCGTCCGGGTTCACGGTCTTGTTCGGCTCCTTGCCGTTGAACAGTTCCTTGACCAGGCGGTGCACCATCGGCACGCGGGTCGACCCGCCGACCAGCACGACCTCGTCGATCTTCTCGGGCGCCAGGCCCGCGTCCTTGAGCGCGTCGACGACCGGCTTCCGGCACTTCTCGACCAGCGGGGTGATGAGCTGCTCGAACTTCGACCGCGTGATCGTCATCTGCAGGTGCTTCGGGCCCGACTGGTCCGCCGTGATGAACGGCAGGTTGACCGTCGTCTCCATCGCGCCCGACAGCTCGATCTTCGCCTTCTCCGCCGCCTCCTTGAGGCGTTGCAGGGCCATCGGGTCCTTGCGCAGGTCGATGCCCTCGGTCTTGCGGAACTCCTCGGCCAGGAAGTTGATCAGCTCCTCGTCGAAGTCGTCGCCGCCGAGGTGCGTGTTGCCGTTGATCGACAGCACCTCGAACACCCCGTCGCCCACGTCGAGCACCGACACGTCGAACGTGCCCCCGCCCAGGTCGAACACGAGGATCTTCTCGTTCTTCTTTTTATCGAGCCCGTAAGCCAGCGCGGCCGCCGTCGGCTCGGGGAGCACGCGCAGGACCTTCAGGCCCGCGATCTCGCCGGCGTCCTTGGTCGCCTTGCGCTGCGCGTCGTTGAAGTACGCGGGCACCGTGATGACCGCGTCGGTCACCGGCTCCCCGAAGTACGCCTCGGCCGACTTCTTCAGGTCGCTCAGGATCATCGCCGAGACCTGCTCGGGCGTGTATTCCTTCCCGCGCACTTTGATCTTCACGTATTCCTCGGCGCCGCCCGTCACCTCGTACGGCACCATCTTCTCTTCGTGCGCCACCTCCGAGTGCCGGCGGCCCACGAACCGCTTCACCGAGAAGACCGTGTTCTTCGGGTTGGTCACCTGCTGGTGCTTGGCGGTCTGCCCGACCAGGATTTCGCCCTTGTCGGTAAAGGCGACGACCGACGGAGTGATCCGGCTGCCTTGCGAGTTGATCAGGACCTTTGGCTGGCCGCCTTCCATCACGGCGACCACGCTATTGGTCGTGCCCAGGTCGATGCCTACGATCTTGCCCATTGTTGGCTCCTTTGAAGTCTTTGTTGTGCGGCCGCCGTTGCGGTCGTTAAGTCACGGCAGAGCCGGACTTTGAAGATCGGCAAAATGTGAGTCGCCTCTTGTACGCAAAGAGGGTGCCA
>DATHXE010000249.1:0-4822 GCA_035459845.1 Tepidisphaeraceae bacterium
CTGATGAACTCGCCGACGTCCCCGTCAACGCGCGCGAGGCCGAGTTCTACCCGCTGGTCAACGTGCCCATGCCGGTCGACGGCGTGATGGAAGCCGGCAGCGTCCTTATGTTGCCCGACGGCCGGCTCGCCGTCGGCACGCGCCGCGGCGACATCTACCTCGCCACCGGCGCCGCGGCCAACACGCCCGCGCCGGTCTGGACGCTCTTCGCCACCGGCCAGACCGAGATCCTCGGCCTCGCCTGGCGCGACGGCACGCTCTACGCCACGCAGCAGAGCGAGGTCACCCGCGTCCGCGACACCAGCGGCGACGGCAAGGCCGACCGCTTCGAGACCGTCAGCGACGCCTGGGCCTGGGGCGGCGAGCACGAGTACACGTTCGGCTCCGGCTTCGACCGAGACGGCGCGATCTGGACCGTCCACGGCCTCACCGGCAGCTACACCTCCGACCGCCCGTTCCGCGGGTGGGCAATGCGCCACTGGTCCGACGGCCGATCGGAGCCGGTGTGCAGCGGGCTGCGCAGCCCGAGCGGCATCGCGTTCAACCCGGCCGGCGACGCGTTCTGCACCGAGAGCCAGGGCCCCTGGAACGCCGCCGGCTCGCTCAAGCACCTCAAGCCCGGCGGCTTCCTCGGCCACCCCGCCGGCAACAAGTGGTACGACCTGGCGCCGAAGATGGGCCCGCGCCCCGCCGAACCGACCGGCGGCGAAACCGGCCGGCGTCACCTCGACGCCGACCGCATCCCGCAGTTCGTCCCCCCCGCCGTCATCTTCCCCTACAAAAAGATGGGCCAGCAGGCGACCGCCGTCATGCTCGACAAGTCCGGGGGCAAGTTCGGCCCCTTCGCCGGGCAGTTCTTCGTCGTCGACTACACGCTCAGCATCGTCATGCGGGCTGATGTCGAACGGGTGAACGGCGTGTACCAGGGCGCGTGCTTCCCCTTCCGCCAGGGTTTCGCCACCGGGTTGATCGGCGCGACCCTGACCGAAGGCGGGCAACTGTTCGCCGGCGGGAGCAAACGCGGCTGGCCCGTCCGCGGACTGTCGGACAAGGCCTTCCAGCGGCTCGACTGGTCCGGCAAGACGCCGTTCGAAATCCAGACCATGCGGGCGACGCCCGACGGCTTCGTCCTCCGCTTCACCGCCCCGGTCGACCCGAAGACGGCGACCGACCCGACCAGCTACACGCTCGAGACGTTCACGCACCGCTACAGCGCCGGCTACGGCGGGCCCGAGATCGAGCAGGCCGCCCGGCGAATCATTTCGGCTACGCCGAGTCCTGACGGGATGAGCGTCCGCGTCGCCGTCGACCAGCTGGTGCGCGGCCACATCCACGAGATGCGGCTCGCCGGCGTCCGCGACCGCGCCGCCCAGCCCCTGCTGCACGATGTGGCCTACTACACCGTCAACGAAATCCCCAAACCCTGACCACCGCGCCCGGGCCTAAACCCACAGCATCGAGTCGACGTTGCCGATCTTGCTCTGCGCCATGATCGCGCCGAACAGGCCGGTGGGGCGGTCTTCGAAGCCCATGTCGAAGTCTTCACCGCCGGTGCCGTTCTCGTTGCCGCCGATCAGCGTGTCGTTGAGCGAGACGCCGTCGACCGCGTCGAGGATGTCGAACCCGGCGCCGCCGACGAGTTTGTCCGAGCCGGCCCCGCCCCAGAGGTAGTCGTTGCCGGCGCCGCCCTTAAGCACGTTGCTGGCGGCGTTGCCGAAGAGGAAATCGAACCCGGTCCCGCCGGTCAGGTTTTCGCACCCGGCGATCAGGTCGATCTCGCCAGCCGCGCCGTCGTTGCGGATGTCGTCCAGGCTCAGGTTCAGGGAGAAGTCGGTGCGGGCGGAGTAGTCGGCGGTGTCGTTGCCCTGGTTGCCGTCGATAAGGTCGGCCGCGGTGCCCGCGCCACCGGCGATCACGTCGTCGCCCCACCCGCCGAAGAGGTTGTCGGAGCCGGTGCCGCCGGTGATCGTGTCGTTGCCGTCGCCGCCGTCGATGATCGTCGGTGCGCTCGCGGACACCGTGAGGACGTCGTGCCCGCCGTAGCCGAGCACCTGGATGCTCTTGACCAGCGCCCCGTCGTAGTTGGCCGTCACCAGGCCGTTCTCACGCACGCTCAGCGTGCTCCGCACGACGGCGCCCGTTCCGACGCGCTGGACGTAACTGCTCTGACTCACGCTGATCACGTCGCTGTAGTTGCTCCCGCCGACCCACAGCACGCCCGCGGCGGTGAGGCCGACCGAAAACATCTGCCGGTCCTCGAGCGATTCGATGCCGACGGGGGACTTGGCGGACCGGACGTGGCTGACATTACGGCGGGTCTTGTTCGTGAAGGTCGTCATGGCTGGGGCTCCGTGTGGTGGGGTGTGTTTCGATTCCGTCTGACATCACCTCGTGTGAGATCGGGACGAAAAGTGCGACACGAATTAGCCGATTCCCCAAAACCCGGGTTTGGCGACCGGAAATGAGGTGTCCGGCGACGAACAACGGGGGTCCACCGACCCGCACGGAACTGCACGCCCGCCCGCAGACGCCCGCCTCGCAGTCGCTTGGCGGCGTCGTGGCACACTCCAAGCGGCGTCCCGACGCGCTCCAACCGTCAACCGCGAGACAGTGCACCTGCGATTTCCTTTCCGCACCCCTCTCGCGCGTGCGATAATGTGCGTCGCTCGTGCATCCCCCCTCGAACCGGAGCAACGGCGATGGAAGATTTCACCCAGTTGCTGGGAGCCGCCGCGGCCGGCGATCGCGGGGCCGCGGCGCGCATCCTCCCGCTCGTCTACGACGACCTCCGCCGGCAGGCCGCCGCCAAGATGCGCCGCGAGGCCGCCGGTCACACGCTCCAGCCGACCGCCCTCGTACACGAGGCATACATCCGCCTGTTCGGCGGGACCCCGAACTTCGCGAACCGAGCCCACTTCTTCGCCGCGGCCGCCGAGGCGATGCGCCGCATCCTGGTCGAGCGCGCCCGCCGGCAGAAACAGCTCAAGCGCGGCGGCGGGCGCGGCCGCGCCGAGATTCCCGACGACGTACCCGACCCCCGACGGGCCGGCGGCATCGACTGCCTCGACGTCCTGGCGGTCCACGAGGCGCTCGACGAGCTCGAGCAGTTCGACAAGCGCATGGCCGACATCGTCAAGCTCCGCTGCTTCGTCGGGATGAGCATCGCCGAGGTTGCCGAGTCGCTCGAGCTGTCCAGCCGGACCGTCAACCGCGAGTGGCTGCTCGCCAGCGCCTGGCTGTCCCGCAAACTCGGCCCTCGAGGCGATTCCCCCGAAATCTCGTCGCACGATGCGACCGAAGATCGCACGAGCGCATGACGAAGCGCGCGCCCGCGAGATCGCCTATGACCCCCGAGCGGTGGAACATCATCAAGGAGTTGTTCCTCGAGGCCCAGGAGTTGCCCCGCGAGCAGCGGCGCGAGTTCCTTGACGCCCGGTGCGCGCAGGACGAGCCACTGCGCCACGAGGTCGAAGACCTGCTGTCCCAGACCTCGTTCGAACTGCCGGAGTCGTCGCCGGCATCGTCCGACATGACCGGCTCCCTGTCGCCCGCGCCCGATTTCCCCGCCTGGACGGACGTCGCGCCGCCCGAGCCGGAGATCCCCAAGACCATCGGCCCCTACCAGATCACCCGCGCGCTGGGCGAAGGCGGCATGGGAGTCGTCTACCTCGCCGAGCGGTTCGACCCAATCCGCCAGACCGTCGCGATCAAGTTGATCCGCCCGGGGCTCGACTCGCGCGCCGTCCTGTCCCGATTTCAGGCCGAGCGGCGGACGCTGGCGATGATGAACCACCCGAACATCGCCCGCGTCCTCGACGCCGGCATCACCGCCGACCGCCGGCCGTACTTCGTCATGGAGTACGTCCCCGGGGAGCCGATCACGCGCTTCTGCGACCGCCACCAGCTCTCGACCCGCGCGCGGCTCGAGCTGTTCGTGCAGGCGTGCGCGGCCGTCGCCCACGCGCATCAGAAGGCCGTCCTGCACCGCGACCTCAAGCCGTCGAACCTGCTCGTGACGATGCAGGACGACAAGCCGCTGCTGAAGGTCATCGACTTCGGTGTGGCAAAGGCCACGGGCGAATCCCGGCAGGGCCAGGAGACGTTCTTCACCGAGCACGGGATGCTCGTCGGCACGCCCGCGTACATGAGCCCGGAGCAGGCCGACCCCGCGACGTCGGCCGACGTCGACACGCGGTCGGACGTCTACTCGCTCGGCGTCGTGCTGTACGAGCTGCTCGCGGGCGCGCTCCCGTTCGAGCCGTCGGCGCTCAAGGCGGCGGCGGTCGCCGAGATGCTGCGGGTCATCCGCGAAGAGGAACCGCCCCGCCCGAGCAACCGGCTCAAGACGATGGACGGCGCGCGGGGCACCGAGGTCGCCCGCCTGCGCCACGTCGCCCGGGCGGCGCTCGAGTCCGAACTCCGCCGCGAGCTCGAGTGGATCCCGCTCAAGGCGATGCGCAAGGAGGCGGGCCAGCGGTACCGGTCGGCGGGCGAGTTGGCGGACGACATCGGCCACTACCTCGCCGGCACCCCGCTGATCGCCGGGCCCGAATCGGTCGGCTACCGCGTGCGGAAGCTGCTCCGCCGGAACCGGGCGAAGGTCGCGACGGCCGCCGCGTTCCTGCTGCTGCTCGTGGCGGCCGTAATCGTGTCGACGGTCGGGTTCGTGCGGGCGAGCCGGCACGCGGCCGAGATCGCGCGGCAGAAGTCCGAAGTCGAGCGGAGCCGCGCCGTCGCCATCACCGAACGCGACACCGCGCGCGCCGTCACCGACTTCCTGACCGCCGACGTCCTCGCCGGCGCCAAGCCCGCCAACATCGGC
>DATHXE010000250.1:0-2399 GCA_035459845.1 Tepidisphaeraceae bacterium
TCGTGTCCGCAAACCACGCGATCGCGTCCTCGAGCCGGACCTTGTCGAACTTCACCTCGGGCAGCACCCGCGCGAGTTGTCGTTCGAGCTCCGCAATCGCCGGCGGCTTGGGCGGGGCCGCGGCGGGGCCCGCCCCGAGGAGCGCGAACAGGGCGAACATCGCGAATGCCGTCGGCATTTCGGAACGACCGCGTCGCATGTTCGGCTCCTTTGGGTCACGAGGACGTGCACATAGGGTGCGGCCTGTTCGACAACCGGTTCTGGTCTACCACTAGTCGCGGAAGTGGCTAGCCCGGAGTCGCCCCGCACTCGGGACACTTCCCCGTCGCGCCGCGCAGATCATACCCGCACGCGGTGCATTGCCCCGCCTTTTGCCGCCGTCTGACTTTCGCCGTGCGCAGCGCGTGCCGGCCTAGCGGGATCAGGAGCAGCGTGGCGAGGAACCAGTGCGGCACGGCGACCGTCCCGGTCCACGCCCCGGGGATGCCCAGCGCGTCCGTCGATTGGGCGGCCGCCGCGAACCCGAACTTTTCGCGCGGCGAACCGTTGGGGCCCGCCAGCAGATTTGCCCGCGCCAGCCGGGCCTCGTCGAGCGACGTGTGGATCGTCTCGGCCGTCCACGCCCGCCGCGGCCCGAGCTTCACGTTCGTCGCGAGGAGCAGCACTTGGCCCTCGACCGACCCGATGCCCCACGCGCGCCCGCCGTCGAGCAGCACCGCCAGCCCGTCCGCCGCCCGGTAACTCCGCACCCACCCCCAGACGACGACGGCGGCGAGGAGGGTACAGAGGATGGTGAGCGGGCGGGGCATAGGGGATTGGGTGTGATTGATGGGGATGAACGTTTCGGCGCACCCTGTAGCTCAACATTCCGATGTTGAGGAGAAGCGCGGGAGGCCAACTCGCGTGCTACGGGACTTGTCGATCATCGCCGCTCCTCAACATCGGAATGTTGAGCTACTTGGCGGTCACCGCCTGCCGAATCCACTCCAGCCACATCGCCACCTCTTCCTGGTTCTGCCGCGTCTGCGTGACGATCAGCTTCCCGGCGAAGTAGCGGAGCGAGCCCTGGGCCGGTGATTGAGTCCAGCTCTTGGGGTCGACATTCTCCCGCAACGTCCTGGAGATTGCAGCGACTGCGGAGTCGGGCGAAGTGACAAAATCAAATTCGGAGAGCGGCACCCAGAGGAAATTGGAATCGGGCAAAAGAGGGTCGACAACGCCGGGGCCGACGAGGTTCTTAGCCGCTTCGGCAACCCGTTCAAACGGATCGGCTCGTTCGCCAACGCCCGGCGGCACCCGCCCCGGCCGGCTCAGCGCCCGGTCCTTCTCCACCATCGCCCGCACGATGTCTCCGACGTCGTATGCCCGCGTCAGCAGTTCCTTACTCAGCGCCGCCGCGGTCGACACGCGGACGACGTCGCCCTCGACCTGATACGCCAGCCGCGTGCCCAAACGGCCGGCGGACCCGAGCATCTCGCGCAGGGCCGTCGCCGCCGGCACCTTGCGCATGTCGATCGACACGGCGATGTCGCGCGGGACGCGGGCGGCGTCTAAGACGCCCCACTCCACGCGAATCTCGACCCCGCTCAACTCTTGCAGGTATGCCAGCGCGTTTTCGAGCGGGACGTCCTTCGCCCGCACCTCGGTCAGCACGCGCTGGAGCTTCTGCTGCGTCGCGGATGCGCTCGCCGGCCCGCGCAGCGACTCGGCCACCTCCCGGTACCGAGCCTGGTCGAACTGCGCCTGGTAGATGCCCGGCGGGATGTTCACTTCCGTCCGGCGGAACATGAGCACGCCCACGGCCACCAGGCCCGCGAGCACGCCGATCAACGTGTCCTTCCAGAGCTTCATCGCGAGCCCTCCTTGGTCGTGGGTTGAGTCGCAGACGTCGTCGTCGCCGGGCGCGTCGAAGCGCCGCCGCGCGATTCGGTGATCAGCCGGCCGTTGCGGAGCATGAAGAGCAGCCGCTGCGCGTCCCGCTGCGCCTGGGCCGAACCGTGGACGATCAGCCAGCGGTCGGCGACCTGGACGGTGGTTTGGAGAACGCCACCCGATTGGCGGCGGTAGACCTGGGCATTGAGCGTTTCGGAAACGAGTTCGCGTAGGCGGGATGGCAGCGGGTCGCGGATTCGAACTGTGGCGTACCAGGTCACTCCGCTATCGAGACGCTCGGCGGGCGTTTCCAGGTCTCCCACCTCGTACGCCCGTGTCATCTTCACGTCGCGTGCCGCCAGCCGGTCTTCCGTCCCGATCACGACCCACCCGTTCTCGACGACGTACGTCAGCGGGGCGTCCGGCCGGTCGAATCGCTGCAGCAGCGCCCCCACCGCTTCGCCGACCGTCTTGTCTTTCAAGCGCAGCGGCCGGGGCGGCGGGCCGTCGCCGGTCTCGCGCTCGGC
>DATHXE010000251.1:0-1893 GCA_035459845.1 Tepidisphaeraceae bacterium
CAACGACGCCGAGGCCGACGCGCTCGACGGCGGCGCCGGCAGCGACTCCGCCGTCGCCGACAACACCCTCGACGCCTTCACCTCCATCGAGAGCGGCATCCCCGTGCCCGTCGCCGTCGTCGGCGTGACCGTCGGCGGGAGCCCCATCGCCGACGGCTCCGCCACCGCGATCGACTTCGGCGCCGTCAACCTCGGCCAGACCGGCCCGACGCGCAGCTTCCTCGTCACCAACTCGGGCGACGCCACCCTGTCGCTCGGCGCGCTGCAACTCCCGGCCGGGTACGCGATCGTCGACGACCTGGTCGCCTCCCTCGCCCCGGGCGCGAGTGACACCTTCACGATCCGCCTGACCACCACCGGCTCGGGCACGTTCGCCGGCGAGATCACGTTCGCCAACACCGACCCGGACCGCAACCCGTTCAACTTCGCCGTCGTCGGGACGGTCCTCGTGCCGACCGCGCCGGTCATCGTCGTCACCCAGGCCCGCCCGTCCGGCAACATCGACAACGGCAACTCGACCGTCGAGTTCGGCAACACCGTCGTCAACGCCACCGGGCCGACCCGCACGTTCCGCGTCCGCAACGACGGCGACGCGCCGCTGGTCCTCGGCACCGTGATCGCGCCCGCGGGCTTCAAGATCATCGACCCGCTCAAGTCGACGCTCGCCCCGGGCGAGTCCGAGAGCTTCGTCGTCCAGGTCGACACGGCCACGCCGGGCGGCAAGGACGGGTTCGTCACGTTCACGTCCAACGACCCGATCCGCGGGAACTTCAGCTTCCGCGTCCAGGCGAGCGTCGGCGTGCAGGCGGTCCCCCGGCCCGAAGTGACCCTCAAGAGCGTGCAGGCCAAGGGCAACCTCCGCGGCGTGCTCGACGGCGCCAGCGCGTTCGCGTTCGGCACGATCGAGAAGGGTGCCGCCCGCCCGACCCGCACCTTCCGCGTCGCCAACGACGGCGACGCCACCCTCACCCTGGGCGCGATCAGCGTGCCCGCCGGGTTCGTGATCCTCGACAACGTCCCGGCCAGCCTCGCCCCGGGCGCGATCGACTTCCTCGTGATCGCGATGGACACCGCAAGCGTCGGCGCGCGCTCCGGCAACGTCGCATTCACCACCAACGACGCCGACGAAAACCCGTTCACGTTCGCCGTCAGCGGCAGCGTCGTGCAGACCCCGCCCGGCGCGGGCCCGACCGCCACCGCGACCCTCTCGGGCGGCGTGCTCACCGTCAACGGCACCGGCGGCATCGACACGATCCAGGTCGGCCAGTCGAGCCGCGGCGTGTCGATCGTCGCCAACTCCAGGACGCTCAGCGGCTCGCCGTTCAAGGGCGTCGGGCGGATTGTCGTCAACGCCGGCGACGGGCCGGACCGCGTCATCCTCGGCCCGGGCGTGACGATCCCGTCGTCGCTCGTCGGCGGCAACGGCGACGACACGCTCGTCGGCGGCGACGGCCCGGACACGATCCTCGGCGGGGCCGGCAACGACTCGCTCGACGGCGGCAACGGCGCAGACCAGCTCTTCGGCGGGCTCAACAACGACACGCTCACCGGCGGGTTCGGCGTCGACCAGCTCCGCGGCGAGGACGGCAACGACGTCCTGTTCGGCGCCGACGGCCTGTCCGAGTTCCTCGACGGCGGCAACGGCTCCGACGTCCTCCACAAGGACCGCACGGATACCGCGGTCAACGCGTAAGTCCGCTCACGCCTATTCGGAATCTCCGGTTTTCCTCATTCCGCACACCCCCCGTTCGCCGCTAGCGTAGAGGCCGGCTAAGGGCGTTCGTGGAGTCGTAGCGGAGAGGATGTCATGCGCCGGGCGTTGTCGTGGGTCGCGGGGGGAGCTCGGGGGTCGTGTGCGAAGTCCCGCAAAGTCGTCACGCGCGCCGCGTGGGG
>DATHXE010000252.1:0-2332 GCA_035459845.1 Tepidisphaeraceae bacterium
CCGTTGATCAGCGTCGCGCCCGACTCGACGTACACCGCCCCCCGGCCCGCCGCGAACTGCGTCAGGACCTCCACCGAACCGGCCGACGCGTGGAACGCGCCGGTGAGCCCCGCGAAGCTGTCGGTGCCCGCGCCCCCCAGCGTCAGCTTCTCCGCGCCGAGTTTGTAGACCGCCTCCGTGCTCGCCAGCGGCACGGCGATCGTCGCGTCCGCGTTCGTCGTGATCGTGGGCGCGCTGAAGAGCGTCAACGCGTCCGGGTACGCCAGCCCGCTCAGCACGTACCCTGCGGTATTGAACGTGAGCGCCCCGGCCTGAATCCCGCCGGTCACCTGCACCGTCCCGCCCACCGGCCCGCCGAACACCGCCTGGCTCGCGTTGTCCCACGTCGCGTTCCCCACCCCGCCGTCCAGCGACCAGTTCGGCGTGGTCAGATCCCACACCCCGCTCCCCCCGTCCGGCAACGCGTTGAACGGCACGGAGTCCCACTCGAGCGCGCCGGCGCTGCCGGTGGTCACGATCGCCGCGAGCGCGAGGCGGACGGCGCGCGCCATGGCCCCGCTCTCTCGCGCCGCGCGCGAAGTCTCTTGTAGCCGTCCCGTTCGCGAGGCGCGTCCCGAACCCCCGTCACGCGCACCGAATGCCAACCCGCGCCGCCCCCGCCGCGCGGACGCACCGTCACCGCAAACCTGGGTAGACCGCTTCGCCAAGTAACCACTCCCGCGTCGTCCACCGCGCGCCGCCGACTGCACGAGGGGAGCCGCGTGACCCGGCCAGTACGGCAAGCCGGTGCCCTCGCCACGCCGCTCCCGGCGCCGATGCTGCTGCTAACTGTCCACCCAGGCCCGCCACGAGACAGACGACCCCGCCGAGCCTCCGGTTCATCCGAAAACCCGCCGCGCCGACTGCTCCGCACGAGCCCGATCAATATAGACAGGCCCCCGACTGAATCACAACCAAGATCGGTCCCCACAGCGAGATCCCGCCACCTCAACCGTAACCCCGCTCCGATAACCCCAAACGTTCGCGCAGTCCGATAACCCCAGAGCTGCGGGAGCCCCCGCCAATGACCCGGCTCATTTCTCTCGCACCCGGCGCCCCACGTTCAGGACGTACTTAGCGGTCGCACCGACGGTGCACGTGACCCTCCGCCCCCCAACGCCTGCATCAACGCGACGGACACCTTTACGTTTTTCGTCTTTTCGTTTTCACCTTCCGCTCACTTCACCCCCGCTTTCACCACCCCCAGATCCGCCTCATCCACCAACCCGTCCGCGTTGAAATCCCCGTCCTCCCACCATTTGCCGACCTGCCCCACGTTCTTCTGCACGACTGCGAGGTCCGCCGCCGTCACCCGGCCGTCCAGGTCCGCGTCGCCCGCCGGGAGCAGCTTCGACATGAAGTAATCCCACTTCACCGACCCCCGCGCGTCCGGGCGCTCCAGCAGCGCCCAGTACCCGAACTTCGAGTACGGCCCGATGTGCCCGAACTGTACGAACACCCCGCCCCCGTTGGCCCGCCACATGTCGAAGAGCTTCCCGAACGTCCGCGCCATCCGCCGGTCGTTCTGCATCTTCCGCTTGAGCTCCTCGTTCCGCCCCTCCAGCGCCGTGAAGTGCACGCCCCCCTCGTACGCGACCAGCCCCACGCCGAACTGCTTCGCCAGCCCCGCGTGCGCTTTCACCCACTCCGCGATCTTCGTGTCGATCCAGTGGTCGCAGAAGTCGAACAACTGGTCGGCCGTCGCGCCGGCCACGTCCACCGGCTTCATGTCCCCCTCGACGCCGAAGTACGGCGCGATCGCGATCTGCTTCACCAGCCCCGGGTAGTTCGCCTGCAAAAACTCGAGCTGCGTCTGCCCCCAGTACGTCACCGCGATAAACCCGCCCACCGTCGGCCGGACGCGCTTCTCGTACGCCGTCGCCCCGAACACGCCCTTGAACGTCACCGCGATCTTCCCCAGCCGGTCCGCCGCCCGCTGCGCCCCCCGGCCGAAGTCGTCCGTCTTCGTCAGCGACTGCTGCGCCCGCGCCGCCAGCAGGTTGTCCTTCGCCTGCTGGAAGCTGAAGTTCCACACCTCGTTCGAGTACTCGACGTGGATCACCGCCTCGGCGTGCAAATTGTCCCGCAGATACTTCGCGAACTCCGTCACGTAATCGTCGCTCGCCAGGTGCGGCACGTTCACCCACACGTCCCGCCGGGTCACGTTCGCGAGCATCACGATGTCTTCCACCGGCACGCCTTTCGCGCCGGTCCGATTGAACCCGCCCGGCCGCGGGCGGTCCTTCCACTCCTTCAGCGGGTTCCCGTTCGTCTGCTGCCAGTCCATGAACCG
>DATHXE010000253.1:0-2906 GCA_035459845.1 Tepidisphaeraceae bacterium
GTGACGCAGAAGCAGGAGTCGCTGGCGGGCGTGGTGAGCGCGAAGTACGTGATGCACGGGCCGCCGATGTACTTCACGAGCGACTGGCAACTCGCGGCCGAGAGCGTGCGGCGGCTGGCGGCGCTCCACCCGCGGACGGCGTTCACCGGTCACGGCAAACCCGTCACCAACCCGCGGCTCGCCCACGACCTGAACTGGCTCGCCGGCAACTTCGAGCGCGTCGCAATCCCCGCCGACGGCCGCTACGTCCGCGAGCCCGCCCTGGCCGACGAGCAGGGGGTCTTCAGCGTCCCCCCGAGCGTCGCCGACAAGCGGCCATTGATTATCGCCGGCGTCGCCGCGGCGGCGATCGGCGCCTGGCTCTACGCGCGGTCTCGTCGCAACCACGCGGTTGAAGAGCACCACGCCGAGATCAAGCGACAAGCCGCCGAAGCCGAACACGCGATGCGCTGGGCCGAGGCGCGGCGGTGTCTCGCAAACGCGCACGACGACGCCTGATTGCCGCCGGGCTTGCCCGCCGCGCCCCGGAGCGTTGACCGAGCACGACCGGCACACGAGTCGCGACGTCGCTCACGCCGCCGTCGCTCACGCCGCCGCGGCTCACGCCGCCGCCGCCCGCGCCGCGCGACGCCGCGCCGAGTACCGCTTGGTCAACTCGTCAGCCGTCACGCCCGCCAGCAGCACGCCGCCGACGATCGCGAACTCCCACTGCTGGTGCTGGTTCAGGACGGGCAGCAGGTTGATCGAGTTGTAGATCACCCGCATCACCGCCGTCCCGATGATCACCCCGAGGATCGTCCCCTCCCCGCCCTTGAGCGAACACCCGCCCAAGACTGCCGCCGAGATCGCGTACAGCTCGTACACGTTTCCGAAGTCGACCGGCTGGCCGGAGTTCGTGTCGAGCATGAACAGAATCCCGCCGAACCCCGACAGCACCGAGCAGATCACGTAGGCGAGGATCACCATCCGGTCGGTGTTGATCCCCGAGTACCGGGCCGCCTGTTCGTTGCGGCCGAGCGCGAACAGGTACCGGCCCCAGACGGTGCGGTTCAGGAACACCGACGCCGCGACCGCCAACGCGATCATGATCAGGAACGTGACCGGCAGCCCCAGCAAATCGCCCGTCAGTGACTCCTTCAAGCCGGTGAACTGGCTCTGGAAGCCCTGGGTCTGGTCGGCCAGCGTGCCGCGCGCGAAGCCCCGGTAGATCATCAGCCCGCACAGGGTGACGATGAACGGCTGGAGCTTCATCTTGGTGATCATCAGTCCGTGGAACAACCCGATCGCCGCCGACAGGCCGATCAGGAACGTCAGCGTCGTCGGGACCGACCAGTGCCGCTCGACCAGCAGGTGGGGCAGCAGGCACCCGGTCAGCGCGACGACCGACCCGATCGACAGATCGATGCCCCCGGTGATGATCACGAACGCCACGCCGATCCCGAGGATGCCGTACAGCCCCGTCCGGCGGACGAGGTTGAGCATGTTCGCCTTGCCGAAAAAGATCGGCTCGATCAGCCCGGTGATCAGGCAGACGGCGATCAGCAGGCCGAGGATGCCGAACACCTTGATCGTCGTGGGCGAGAACCGCGGGACGCCCCCGCCCGCGCCGGGGTTGGCGTACGACAGGGGGAGTTGCTGCGGGGTCGGGGAGGTCATCGTCGGTAGTCTCTCGCTCGGTTTCGGTCGGATGGGAAAACGCTCACACGGGCGCGGCGGCCGCGCGCTCGCGGCCCGTCGCCAGGGTCATGATCGCCTCTTCGCTCAGCTCGTCGCGCGACAGCTCGCCGGTGATCCGCCCCTCGTGCATCACCAGCGCGCGGTCGGACATGCCCAGGACCTCCTCCATGTCCGAGGAGACGAACAATACGGCCACGCCCGTGCCGGCCAACTGTTCCATCAGCTTGTAGATCTCACGCTTGGCCCCCACGTCCACCCCGCGGGTCGGCTCGTCCAGCAGCAGCACCTTCGGGGCCATCGCCAGCCACTTCCCGATCACCACCTTCTGCTGGTTCCCGCCGGACAGGAACTGGACGGCTTGGCGGTCCGACGGCGTCTTGACCCCGAGCCGGGTGACGACGTCGGCCGACGTGCGCCGCTCGGCCGCGAAGTTCAGCACCGCCCCGCCGCGCGCCTGCCGGCCGAGCGACGGCAGGCTCGCGTTCTCGCGCACCGACATCTCGAGCACCAGCCCCTGCTGTTTGCGATCCTCCGGGACCAGCGCCACGCCCGCCCGGATCGCCTGCCGAGGCGTCCGCGGCGTCACGTCCGCGCCGTCGACCCGCACCGTCCCGCCGACCGCCGGCGTCACGCCGAACAGCGTCTCGAGCATCTCCGTTCGCCCCGCCCCGACCAGTCCCGCGACGCCCACGACCTCGCCCGCCCGCAGCGCGAAGCTGAGTTCCTTCGTCGGGTGCGCCGCCGTCCGCAGCCGGTCGACCTCCAGCACCGGCCGGCCCGGCGCGTGCGCCGTCTTGACGTAGAACTGCGACAGGTCCCGCCCGACCATCAGCTTGACCATCGCCTCGTGCGAGACCTGCTCGCGCGCCAGCTCGCCGGCGAACTGCCCGTCCCGCAGCACGACCACGCGGTCCGCCAACTCCTTCACCTCGCCCAGCCGGTGCGAGATGTAGACGATCCCCATCCCCTTCGCCCGCAGGTCCTTGACGACCCGGTACAGCTGGTCCGTCTCGTGCTGTGTCAGCGACGACGTGGGCTCGTCCATGATCAGCACGCGCGCGTCGACCGACAGCGCCTTGGCGATCTCGACCATCTGCTGCCGCCCGATCGTCAGCCGCGACACCAGCGTCCGCGGCGACGCGTCCAGCCCGACGCGCCGGAGCAGCACCTCGCTCCGGGCCCAGATCGTGCGCCGGTCGACCAGCCCCAGGCGCCGCGGCTCGCGGCCG
>DATHXE010000254.1:0-4807 GCA_035459845.1 Tepidisphaeraceae bacterium
CAAGCTCGGGCCCGTCGTGGACCCTTCGGGCGTCCTCCCCGACGGCCGGCCGTTCAAGGGGATCAAGGAGTACCAGGACCTGCTCGCCAGCGACCCCCGCCCCCTGCTGGCGAACGTCGCCCGGCAATACGCGGTTTACGCGACGGGCCGTCCCGTCGGGTTCGCCGACCGCGCCGAGGTCGACGGCATCGTCAATCGCACCGAGGCCAAGGGCGGCGGCCTCCGCACGCTCCTGCACGAGGTCGTCGCCAGCGAGCTATTCCGCGCGCGGTGACGCGTTCGGATCTGGGTAGCAAGGGCGCGAAGGCTCAAAGAGGAATGAGGGAGCCCAGCGACTCGTCGCGGGACCGAGTTCCAGAAGCGTAGTTCGGTGACTCGCGGGCTGGTAGCCCACGCCACGGAGAACTGATGCGAAGCGCGATCTTGATAACTATGTTGGTCGTCGGGTCGAGCGCCGCACCCGCGGAAGAAGTCGCCTACCGCGTGACCGGCCTCTTCTCCCCGGTTCGCGTCGACGACCTGAAGGAGGCGATGAGGAAAGTCGAGGGCGCGACGCTCAAGTCCGTCGACTTCGCCACCGCCTCCGCCGTCTTCGACATCGCCGACCGGCGCAAGATGACGATCGAGAAGCTGGACCAGGAGCTCCGCAAGCAGACGTTCGGCGCCAAGGGCCCCCTGTTGACCCCGCCCGACAAGCTCAAGGAAATCGAGATCGACGTCGTCGGCCTGGATTGCAAGGGGTGCGCGTACGGCGCCTACCTCGGCGTCTACCAGATCGACGGCGTCGAGCGAGCGACCGTCAGCTTCAAGGACGGCAAGGTGCGCGCCCTGATCGACACGTCGAAGACCAACCGCGAAGCGCTCGTCGAGGGGCTCAGGAAAAAGCGAGTGACGATCGCCGGCGAGGCGGAAAAGAAGTAAGTCAGATCGCGCATCCCGGCCTCGAAGTCGAAGGACGTACGTTAGCGGTCGCACTGAAGGTGCACGTGATCGTCCTAACGCGCGCGAATCCACCGGCATTCCCGTTATTTCATAACATCGCAAGCGGACGACAGGGCACCTCCACCTCAACAATCCGACGTCCGACCCGTATCATGTCCGGTGCGGGCCGGGCAGTGTTCCCGGCAGGCGGGGCCGTGCGATTCCGTTTGACCGATCACCGATCCCATTCATGACGCACACGCCCCGTACCTGGGCCGCGCTCGCCGCGGCTTCGACGCTCGCCCTGTCGTCGCTCCTGCCCGTCTTCGGCGCCGACAAGCCCGCTGCCACGGCCAAACCGGCGGCCGCCAAGAAGGCCACCGAGAAGAAAAACACCGACAAGAAGAATACGGACAAGCCCCCGGTCACGGAGGAGTCGGTCCTCAAGTCTGTCAAAGCCCCCGCCGGGATGGACGTGACCGTCATGGGCCTGCCCCCGCAGGTGATGTACACCACGTGCGTCGCCGCGACCGCCGACGGCCAGGTCTTCGTCGGCATCGACGAGCAGGGCTCGCTCGGCAAAGAGGCCGGCCGGGGGCGCGTCGTCCGCGTCGTGGACACTGACGGCGACGGCAAGGGCGACCGGTTCACCGTCGTCGCCAAGATGGACCACCCGCGCGGGCTCTGGTTCGACTCGGCCACAAACGAGCTCTACGTCCTCCACCCGCCGTCGATCACCAAGTACGCCGTCGGCTCTGACGGCGTGGCCACCAAGGAGGAGAAGCTCGTCACCGGCATCTCGACCGAGCACCTCGTCAAGGAGCGCGGGGCCGACCACACGACCAACGGGTTCCGCGTCGGCGTCGACGGGTGGATGTACATCGCCATGGGCGACTTCGGCGTCATGAAGGCCGTCGGCAAGGACGGCACGGAGATGAAGTTCCACGGCGGGGGCGTCGCCCGCGTCCGCCTCGACGGCTCCGGCCTCGAGATGTACTCGCACCACCAGCGCAACATCTGCGACGTCGCCGTCAGCCCCACCCTCGAGGTCTTCACGCGCGACAACACCAACGACGGCGGCGGGTGGAACGTCCGCCTGTCCTACGTCATCCCCAACGGCGAGTACGGCTACCCCTCGCGGTTCAAGAACTTCAACGACGAAGTCGTCCAGCCCCTCAACGACTACGGCGGCGGGTCGCCGGTCGGGTCGTACTGGCTCGACGAGCCCGCCAGCGGCGCCAAGCCCGGCCTGTACACCGTCGAGTGGGGCGCCAACAAGATCTACTACCACCCGCTCGAGCGCGACGGCGCCGGGTACAAGCCCAAGGCCCAGCAGGTCGAGTGGATCGGCGTGCCGCGCGCCACGGACATGGACGCCGACGCCGCCGGCCGCATCTACATCACCTCCTGGGCCAATGGGCAGTTCGCCTACTCGGGCGACAACGTCGGGTACCTGATCCGCGTGACGCCCAAGAACTTCAAGCCGGCGGCCGTGCCGGACTTCGCCAAGTCGTCCAACAACGACCTCGTTCGCCTGCTCGGTTCGCCCAGCCAGGTAACTCGGCAGGCGGCCCAGCGCGAGATCCTGTTCCGCAGCAAACAGGTCGCGAACTTCGAGACCAACCTGTTCGACATGGCGGCGAACGAGAAGGAGTCGCTCGCCGGCCGCACGATCGCGCTGTTCACGCTAAAGCAGATCGCCGGCCCCAGGAGTTATCCCAGGATCGCCGAGCTCGCGAAGGACGAGACGCTTAGGGAACTCGCCATCCGCGCGCTGGGCGATACGAAGAACGACAAGGCGGCCCCGGTCGAGCCGATCGTCGCCGGGTGCGCCGACAAGAACCCGCGCGTGCGGATGATCAGCGCCTGGGCGCTGGGCCACCTCGGGCGGAAGGACCAGGCCGAGGCGCTGATCCCGCTCGTCGCCGACGCCGACCCGCTCGTCTCCCACACGGCCATCAACAGCCTCGGCGACCTCAAGGCGCATGAGGCGCTGCTCAAGGCGCTCGACTCGTCGAACCCCGCGCTCGCCCCGGGCGTGCTGCGGGCCCTGGCGATGATCCACGACGTCAAGGTCGTCGACGGGCTCGAGGGCAAGCTCAAGTCGATCCAGGAGCCGGCCGTCCGTCCGCTCATCTTCCGCGCCCTCGCCCGCCTGACCTCGACCGAGGCCGACTGGGACGGCAAGTGGTGGGGCACGCGCCCGGACACCTCCGGCCCGTACTACAAGGGCATCGACTGGGACGGGACCGCCAAGGCTAAGCAACTCCTGCAGGCCGCGATCGCGGGCGAGAAGCCCGAGGTCGTCAAGCGCCTCGTCGTCGACCTCCAGAAGAACAAGGTCGACCTCCCCGAGCTCACCCCCCTGCTCGTAAAGATGGCCGGTCAGGACGCCTCGTTCAAACCGGTGTTGCTCGAAGTGCTGGCGGCCAGGCAAAACCTGCCCGACGACCAGGTCGCGCTGGTCGTGCAGATCGCGACGGCCACCGACGCCGAGCCCGCGACTCGCGCCACCGCCCTGAAGATCCTGCAGAAGAACGCCAAGAGCCCTGCCGCCGTCGACGGGCTGATCGCCGGTCTCGGCCAGCTCATGGCCCAGCCGAAGCTCGAAGGCGAGCTCCGCGACACGTTCAACGACATCACCCGCGACACGCGCCTGGCCCCGGCCATTCCCGCATTGGTCAAGGCCAGCGAAGGCGCGGACGCCGCCAAGCGCCAGGCCGCGTTCGCCGTCCTGGTGAACCTGGCGAACCACAAGCTCCTCGCCAAGGACAAGCGCATCGCCGACGTCGCCAAATCGATCGACGCCGCGTGGGCCAACGACGACCGCGCCGCCGGCCTGCTGAGCGCGCTCGCCGCCACCAAGGTCGACGCGTACAACGACAAGGTGAGCGCGGTCGCCGGCTCGGCGAAAAACCCGCAGGTCGCCCAGGCGGCAGCCGCGGCGGCCAAGGCCCTGAACATCAAGGCCGGCGCGACCGCCTCGACCGAAGCCGTTGCGCCCGCGGGCGGCTTCATCGCGGAGATCAAGTACGAGCAGCTCCTGCCCGCCGTCTCGGCCGACAAGGGGCCCGACGTCAAGGCCGGCGCCGCCCTGTTCGTCAAGCTCGGGTGCGCCGCCTGCCACACCGTCAGCCCCGACGAGCAGCCCAAGGGCCCGTTCCTCGGCGGGATCGCCGCCCGCTACACTAAGGCCGAGCTGATCGAATCGATCGTCAAGCCGTCCGCCAAGATCGCCCAGGGCTTCGACACCCAGTGGTTCAAGATGGACGACGACGACGTGGTCGACGGGTTCGTCGTCCGAGAGGCCGGCGACGAGGTCGAGATGCGCAACATCCTCGGCGAGACCATCCTCCTCAAGAAAAAGGAGATCAAGGAGCGCGGCAAGCGCGAGACGTCGATCATGCCCAACGGCCTGATGGACAAGCTCACCCCCCACGACCTGGCGAGCCTGATCGCGTACCTGGAGACGACAAAGGCCGGAAAATAGTAGGAAACACGAGGATGGAGAACGGAGGATGGAGGATGGCGCCAGTGGGCCGCTTCCATCCTCCGTCTTCTATCTTCCACCCTCGTGTTCTTCGACCCTGATCCGAACCCCACCCGCCCGACAGAACGCGATCAGCCCGCGCCAGTGACCCGCGTTCCGCGGCGTGAACACGTACGGCAGCAGCCCCTCGGGCTCGAGCGCGTCCGACTCGTCTTCCGTGAGCCGCGGCGGGCGCGGCTGGGAGAGAACCTCCGACAGCCCGCGCTCCAGCGCGTCCGCCAGCGCCGCCGCCTCGCCGCGCGACAGCCCCAGCGACAGGTCCGCCGGTTCCTCCCACCCGAACGTGCGCGCCAGCACCAGCACGTTCTCCCAGTGAAACCCGGTGACGTCGAACGA
>DATHXE010000255.1:0-15894 GCA_035459845.1 Tepidisphaeraceae bacterium
ACACGACGAAACTCGAATCCCGGTTCGCCCTACCGCGTCCCGCCCTTCCCTTCCGTCCGCGGGTGCCGCTTCTGCTCGGGGTCGTGGATGTCGGTCGGGGCCTGGTCCCAACCGTCCGGTTCCTCATCGTGCATCGAATGATCGACCCGTTCGGGCGCCGGCAGCCGCGTCGACGGGTGACCGGGGATGTTCGCGGTCGCCCCGAGTTGGGCCCGCTCGTCCTGACCGTTGATCTGTCGATGCCCCGGCTGGCTATGCCGTCCGCCGTGGTCCGCCGACTCCTGTCGGTCCTCCGGCGTAGACCGCCCGACCGGGCTTCCCAAGCTGCCCGCTCCGGCCTCTTTCTCCGGCTTCGCCCGCTCGTAGTTGGTCGCCGGGTCGGGCGCCTGCTCGGGCCGGCTGACGTTCGGATTGGGCTCGTGTGCCATGGTCGCGTCTCCTGTAAGTGAACTGCAGGATACGGGACCACGGGGAAGCGCGGAGCGCCGAAAAGTCACCACGGGAGGGCGAGGCTCCGTCCGAGCCGCGGGGGAACCCCGCGCGATGGCAAACGGCTCGGACGGAGCCTCGCCTTCCCGGCAAACTGCGGCGCTACTTCCCCGCGTACCAGATCCCGCGCCGCCAGTTGTGCGGCCGCAGCTTGCGCTCGAGCTCGTCCGACAGCGCCGGCGCGTCGCTCACCGCGCAATTTCGCCTCGCCTGATCCGGGTTCCGAATCCCCGGGATGACGGTGCTCACCGCCGCCGGCTTGAGCGCGAACTTGAGCGCCACCGTCGGCAGGTCGCCCTCGACCGTCCCGGCCGCCTCGCGCACTTTCTCCACCCGCGCCACCGTCCGCGGCAACCGGTCGCCCGCGAAGTAATTCCGCCGGAAGTCCCCCTCGCCGAACGCCGTCTGCGGCGTGAGCTTGCCCGCCAGCGCGCTCTCGTCCAGCGCGACGCGGACGATCACGCCCACCCCGTTCGCCTGCGCCGCCGGGAAGAACTCCGCCTGCGGCTCCTGGTCGAACACGTTGTAGATGACCTGCACCGCGTCCAGCCACCCGCCGCGCATCAGGTCGATCAGCGAGTTCTGGTCGTGCTCGGGCGTGCTGATCCCGATCGCGCGGAGCTTGCCCTGCTCCTTGAACTTCCGGAGCACCTCGAGCGCCGCCGGGGCCGTGTTCCACGCGCGCGTCCACGTGTGAAGCTGCACCAAGTCGACGCAGTCCGTCTTCAGGTCCCGCAGCGACCGCTCGAGCCGCTCGGCCAAATACTTCTCCGGATACCGCTCCTCGGCCTGATCGTAAGGCGTCGGCGGCCACTCGCCCTCCGGCGTCGGCGGGATCTTCGTCGCCACGTACACTCGCTCGTTCGGGCTCGAAGCTTTTCGCTCGCCCAGCACCTGCGCGATGACCCGCTCGCTCTTCCCGTCCCCGTACACCTGCGCCGTGTCGATGAAGTTGCACCCCAGGTCCAGCGCCGTGTGCAGCGCGCGAACGGAGTCTTCCTCGGCCTGCTGGCCCCATCCGCCGCCGATCGCCCACGCCCCGAAGCCGATCGACGACACCTTCCAGCCCAGCCAGCCGAACTCGCGGTATTGCATGGGGCGGGAGGGTACCGGGCCGCGTTCGCGATGTCACCCGGCACGACGTAACCATTAACGATTAATGCTTAACCGGAAGCTCCAGTTAAGCATTAATCGTTACTCGTTATCACGGGGTCGCGCGAGTGCGCTCCCGTCCCGATCACTTCTTCGCCGGCTCCTTCAGCGACTCCAGATACGCGATGAGGTCCGCGAACTCCTCCGGCTTCAGCGCCGTGTGCAGCCCCTCGGGCATCACCGACAGCTTCCCGTGCTCGCGCGACGCGATCTCCGTCTTCTTGATCACGTGCTTCTCCGCGCCCGTGTCGAACAGCACGACCTCCGCGTCGTTCTCCGACCGCACGATCCCGTTCTGGATGTCGCCGTCCTTCAGGCGGACGATCGTCTGGTGGTACCCGTCCAAAATCTGCTTCGACGGGTACACGATCGACTCGATCAGGAACTGCCGGTCGTACTTCGTCCCCACGCCGACCAGCGACGGGCCGATGTCCGGCCCGGATTCGCCCACGCGATGGCACTTGACGCACGCGATGTTCGCGTTGGCGAACACCTTCTTCCCCTCCCGCGCATCGCCCGCGTGCGTCTTGGCGTACCGCACGAACGCCTCGGGCGCCAGCGCCTTGGTGTCGTACTTCCAGAGCTTGGTCGTCCGCTCGTTCTCCGGCACCGCCTTCTGGAACGCCTGCTGCAGCTCGTTGATCGCGACGGTCGACAGCGGGTCCGTCTCCAGCCGCGCCTCGATCACCGGCAGGGCCTTTTTGCCCAACGACTGGATCGCCTTCTTGCAGTTCCCGCGCACCGTCCCGTCCGGCTTGGCCAGCCCGTCCAGGTACGCGTCCAGCGCCTTCATGTCCGGCGTCGCCGCCAGTGCGTCGATCGCCTCCTTCGCCAGCGTCGGGTCGGTCTTGTACACCGCCAGCATCGGCTCGATCGCCTTGTGCGTCTTGAGCGTCGCGATGCCCTGCGCGGCTGCCTTCCGCACCGGCTGCGGTAGCCCGCCCGGCTTGATCGCGTCCAGCAGCGCCTTCAGAGACGCCTCGCCCGGCACCTCGCCGATCGCCCGGGCCGCCGCCGTCGCGACCCGCTCCTCCTTGTGCGACATCGCCCCCGCCAGCGCCGCCACGGCCTTCGCGTCCCGCGTCTTCGCCAGCGCCTCGACCGCCGAGATCACCACGTCGGCCGGCAGGTCCGCCCGGCCCACGATTCCCGCCAGCGCGTCGATCATCCCCGGCCCGCGCAGCGTCACCGCCAGCGCCAGCGCATCGGGCAGAATCTCCTTGTTCGCCGGCGCGGTCGGGTCCTTCAGGATCGCGACCGTCAGCGGCCCGGCCTCGGGCGACTTCGCCGCCGACAACGCCCGCAGCACGGCCTTGCGCGTCTTCGCGTCGGGGTCGGTCTCGAAAATCTTCACCAGCGCCCCGGCCGCCGACTGATCCGGCACCACCTGCAGCCCCGTGATCGCCGCCAGCCGCACGGCCGCGTCGTTGTCCGCCAGCGCCTTCTTCATCGCCGCCTGCGCGGTCGGCGTCGCCGCCCACTCCATTTCGCGCGCCGGCGGCAGGCTCTTCTGCGGCTGCGTGCCCCACCACTTGCCGTTCCACGGCTTTTGCTGCTTCGTCAGTGGCGCCAGGGCACTCACGGCCGCCGCCCGACCGGCCGACGGGTTCCCCGTCTCCGCCGCGTAAGCCGCCAGCCCGTTTACCAGCTCCGCCGCGAACGCCTCGCGCATCGCGTACGTCGCCCCCTCGCGCACGCGCTCGTTCTCCGACGACAGCGCCTTGATCACCGGATCCCACGCCGCCGGGCTCGCCTTGGCGATCCGACCGATCGCCGTGAACGCCGCGAACCGCGCAAACAGATCCTGTTCGTCCAGCCGCGCGATCAGCGCCGGCACCGCCGCCGGGTCGCCGATCCGCCCCAGCGCCGTCGCCGCCTTAAACCGCAGCCCCGCGTCCGCATCACTCAGCACGGCCGTCAGCGCCGTCACCGCCGTCTTCGCCCGGCGCTCGCCGAGTTGCCGCGCGGCCTGCATCCGCACCGACACCTGCTCGTGCGGGTTGGTCAGCACGTCCAGGATCGCCTGCCGGCCCGCCGACCCGTCGCCGACCCGGTCAAGCGTCCAGATCGCCGACCACCGCGCGTGCTCCGGCGCCGTGCGGTCCGCCAGCAGTGCCACTAGCGGCGCGACCGCCGACTGCCCCCGCTCGCCCGCCCGCCGCTGCGCCACCAGCCGCACGTTTTGCGCCGGGTGCTTCAGCGCCGCCACGAGCTCCTCCGTCGGCACCTCCGCGACCCTGTCCCCCTCGGCCGCCTTCTGCCACCACGCCGGCTTGGGCGTCGCGTGGCTCTTGCCCGTGTACGTCAGCTTGATCAGCCGGCCCGCGTCGGTTTTCGAGTTCCACCCGCTGTAGTTCCAGTCGCACACGAAGAACGACAGCCCGTCGTTCGACACGACCACGCCCAGCGGCCGGAACTGCTGGCTCCCGCCCTTGAGGAACTTCTCGTCCCGCTTGGCGATCCGGTACGTCGCCCCGTTCCGCTCGACCACGAACCGCTCCAGCGCCTGCTTCCCCCACTCGCTGTGGAACAGATTCCCGCGATACTCCGGCGGCAGCGCGTCCTCGTTGTACCCCGTCGCACCGCACGGGCTCCCGCCAGAGAAATCGTCCATCGCCCACAGCGTGTACCCCTTGAACGGCGGCGGCAGGGGGCTCGGCTTGGTCAGCGCGACCTTCGCCTTCTCCTCGTCCGTCTTGGCGTCCTTCAACCGCTTCTCGTACTCCGACTTGGCCTTGGAGAGCGCGTCCTTCTGCGCCTTCCAGGCGGCCATGCCCTCCGGGTCCGACTCGTGCGCGCGGTAGTCGTACGGGTACCCGTAGAACCCGCCGTCCACCAAATGGGTGAACCGCGTCCACCAGCCCAGCCCGTCGTCCGTATTGTCGTACGAGAAGATCTCGTCCTCGGCGTTCATCGAGATGTCGAGGTGGTTGCGCGTCCCCGTCGCGAACACCTCGAAGTTCGTCCCGTCCGGACGAAACCGGATCACGCCCCCGCCCTTGAGCTCCGCCTTGCTTTTGTCGACGTTCGACACCAGCCCGTAGATCCCCTTGTCGCCGGTCGACATGTACATCCACCCGTCCATGCCCAGGCGCATTTGGGCGGGGATGTGGTCGTTCAGATTCCCGCCGCCCCACGTGGCCGGGTTGTCCGTGTCGTAGATCACGACGGGGTCCTTGCCCACGCCGGTCTTCGCGTCATCCGTGAAGACCGTGTACTTGGGCGAGTGATGCACGTGCACCTTGCCGTCGACGTAGGCGATGCCGAACACGGCGTACAGGTTTTCCGCGAATACCGTCTTGCGCCCGTCCGGCCAGATGCACAAGATCCGGTCGATCGGCTTGTTCCCGGGCCCGAACTGGTCCATCGGATCCTCGGCCACCAACAGCCGCCCGTCCGGGGTCTGACACACCACGCTCGGCACTTGAATCGCCGGCTTCTCCAGCAGCACTTCCACCTTCCAGTTCGCCGCGTCCGACGGCGAAGGGTAGGGCAGCTTCGGCTCCTCCTTCTTCGCGTCGGCCGGCTTCGCGTCCTTCTTCGGATCGGCCGCAATGCCGTGCCTGATCATGAGCGGCGACAGCGCCAGCGCCGCGGCGACGGCCAACTTCGACCAGCGCGAGACGATCACCTTCGTGGCAGACTTCATTCGCGAAACCTTGTTCGTTGGAGGAGGGGTCAGAGACGGTCAAATGGTTTACCGAACCGTGGGCACGGCGTTGAGCAAACGGGCCTTCACCCCCACCCGAAAAACCCCCGCGCCACCCCCGTCGTCACCCGGTCCACCTCGTCCAATCCCACCCCTTTCACCTCCGCCACCTTCGCCGCCGTGTACATCACGAACGCCGGCTCGCACACCTTTTGCGCCCGCTTCGGCTCGGGAGACAGGTACGGCGCGTCCGTCTCCACCATCAGCCGTTCGAGCGGCACGCGCCGGACCACGTCCCGCAACGCGTCATTCTTCTTGTACGTGATCGGTCCCGTGAAGCTGATCAGATACCGCTCGTTCGCCGCTAGAATCGCCTCGGCCTCCGCCATCATGCCCGTGAAGCAATGGAACACCGCCGCGACGGTTGGGAAGTTCTTCATGATCCCCAGCGTGTCCGCGATCGCCTCGCGGCTGTGGATCACGACCGGCCGGCCCACCTCCGCCGCGATTGCCAACTGCGCCTCGAACATCCGCGCCTGGTGCCCGCGGTCGGCGAACTTGTGGAAGTAGTCCAGCCCCATTTCGCCCAGTGCGACCACGGCCGGGTCGCGCTGAATCTCCCTCACTTGGGGCACATCATCGACCGTCGCGTCCTGCGTGTAGTTCGGGTGCACCCCCACCACGCACCGCACGTCCGGCCGAAGCTGCCCGGCCGCGTCATAACACACCGCGACCGCGGCCCGGTCGTCTTCGATGTCGGTGCCGATCGTGATCAGCTTCATGACGCCGGCAGCCCGGGCCCGCTCGATGACGGCCTCGAGTTGCTCGCGCAGGCGGGGGTCGGTCAGGTGGCAATGCGTGTCGATCATGTCGCCCCTACGTTATCGCATCGGGCCGCCTGACGCCCGTGCCTAGGACCGGCGCTGTTTCGTTACGCCGATGACGCAGCCCCGAAGGGGCGACCGGACTGTAGCCACGGGTGGAGCCGGCCCGGCCCGCGAGGGCCGGCGCAACCCGTGGTCCGCGTCTCCCCATGCAGTCCGCCCCGGCAGGGGCGGAGGGAGCATTGGTCGGCCGGCCGCGCCGCGATATCGCACGCTCCCTCTGCCCCTGCCGGGGCAGTCTCCTCATCGAACACGGTAAGCGCGTCGCCCCGCTCTCCACGGGTTGCGCCGGCCGACGGCGTCGGCCGCGTCCGGCTCCACCCGTGGCTACAACCCGGTCGCCCCTCCGGGGCTGAGTTCAACGAGCCCGCGTTATACTCCCCCGCATGAACCGTCTCCTCGGCGCCGCGCTGATCCTCCTCTCCCTCCCCGCGCTCGCCCAGGACCCTCGCGTCTACCGCGAGTCCGTCGACCCGCATTGGTCTGCCGACCGCGCCTCTTTTTGGTACCGCAACGACAACCCCGGCAACCGCCGCGAGTTCATCCTCGTCGACGCCAAGGCCGGGACGCGCACGCCCGCGTTCGACCACGCGAAGGTCGCCGAGGCATTGGCGAAGCTGCTCAAACGACCCGTCACGGCCGACGCGCTCCCGATTGACTCCATCGAGATGGGCGCTCAAAGCATCCTTCGCGGCCGCACGCAATCCTGGCAGTGGGACCCCGCGACGACCATGCTGACCCCAGCACCCGCGCCCGCCATCGACGCGGCGACTCTCGCGCCACTCGACCGCCCGCGCCCCAGCCGTAACGGGGGCGGCGAAACCTCGATCCGCTTCGTCAACAAGACCCCAGGCCCGCTCGACGCCGCGTGGGTCAATACCGACGGCACCCGCCGAAAGTACGCGACCGTCGCCGCCGGCGCAACGCACGACCAGCACACGTTCGCCGGCCACATCTGGGTGCTGACCGACCCGGCCGGCAAAGTCGTCGCCGCCTTCCAGGCGACCGAGCACCCCGCGTCCGCCGTCGTCGGCGGCAACCCGCCCGCCCGCGTCGACCCACAGCAATTGGCGGGCCCCGCCCGTCAGCGCACCCCGCGCCGCGCGCAATCCCCCGACGGCCAATTCACTCTCGTCGGCCGCGACGCCAACCTCTTCCTCCGCCCGCGCGACGACGGGCCAGAGATTGTCCTTTCCACCGACGGCAAGCCCGCCGACGCCTACTCGGCCGACCGCGCGTGGTGGTCGCCCGACTCCAAGTACGTCGTCGCCCTGCGCACCGAGCCCGCCCAGGAACACAAGGTCTATATCGTCGAGTCCACGCCGAAGGACCAGTTCCAACCGGCCCTCAAGACGCTCGACTACCTCAAGCCCGGCGACCGCATCAGCCGCCCGCGCGTCGTCCTGTTCGACGTCGCCACCCGCAAGCCGATTCCGGTCAAGGACGACCTGTTCCCCACGCCGTGGAGCATCAACGACGTGCGTTGGTCGGCCGACTCGTCCCGCTTCACGTTCGTCTACAACCAGCGCGGCCACCAAGTGCTGCGGGTCATCGCCGTGGACGCGAAGACCGGCGACGCCAAAACGATCGTCGACGAACAGTCGAAGACGTTCATCCACTACTCCGGCAAGTTCTTCTGCCACTGGCTGGGCGACGACGAACTGATCTGGGCCTCCGAGCGCGACGGCTGGAACCACCTCTACCTGATCGACGCGCGCACGCAGTCCCGAGGCTTGGGCACTTCAGTGCCCGAGTCCCCCGCCCAAAAATCACCGCGTCAGATCACGAAGGGCCCCTGGGTCGTCCGCAACATCGTCCACGTCGACCCACAGAAGCTCCAAATCTGGTTCATGGCCGGCGGCATCCGCCCGGGCCACGACCCGTACTACATGCATTTCGCCCGCGCCGATCTCGACGGCGGCAACATCACTATCCTGACCGAAGGCGACGGCAACCACGCCGTGAAGTGGCAGCCTGGCGACGCGTACTTCATCGACACGTTCTCGCGCGTCGACCTGCCGCCCGTCCACGAGTTGCGCAGCGCATCGGACGGTCGATTGGTCACCAAGCTCGAGGAGGCCGACGCGACCGACCTCCTCGCCGCGCGCGGCGGGCGCTGGCCCGAGCGGTTCTCCGCCAAGGGCCGCGACGGCAAGACCGACATCCACGGCGTCATCGTCCTCCCGCGGAACTTCGACCCCAAGGCGACCTACCCCGTCGTCGAGCAGATCTACGCCGGCCCGCAGGGGTTCTTCACGCCCAAGGCCTTCCGCCGGTCGTTCGGGACGATGCAGCGGCTGGCCGACATGGGCATGATCGTCGTGCAGTGCGACGGCATGGGCACCGACGGCCGGGGAAAGGCCTTCCACGACGTCTGCTACAAGAACCTCAAGGACGGCGGCTTCCCCGACCGCGTCGCGTGGATCAAGGCGGCCGCGGCGAAGTTCCCGCAGATGGACCTGTCGCGCGTCGGCATCTACGGCGGGTCGGCGGGCGGGCAGAACGCGATGGCCGCGCTGCTCTGGCACAACGACTTCTACAAGGTCGCCGTCGCCGACTGCGGGTGCCACGACAACCGTATGGACAAAATCTGGTGGAACGAGCAGTGGATGGGCTGGCCGGTCGACAAGTCCTACGAGGCGAGTTCGAACGCCGTGAACGCGCACCTGCTCAAGGGCAAGCTGCTCCTGATGTGGGGCGAACTCGACACCAACGTCGACCCCGCATCGAGCATGCAGGTCGTCGCCGCGTTGCAGAAGGTCAACAAAGACTTCGAGCACTGCGTCATCGCCGGCGCCGGCCACGGCGCGGCCGAGACGCCCTACGGGTCGCGCAAGCGCGCGGAGTTCCTGGCGCGGAACCTGGGTGTGAAGTAGCGGGAAGGGGTGCTAGTGGGTCGCTTCGAACGCGCTGGGCGTATGCCGGATGATCGGCTTTTGGCCGTGGGGCCAGACGATGGCGACGATGTCGAAGCGTGCGCGGGGGCGGCCGCCGTAGCGGGAGAGGAAGACCTTGGCGGCCTTGGTGATCTGGTGCTGCTTGGCGTGGTTGACCTGCTCCTCGGGGGTCGGGTCGTCATAGGCGCGGGTCTTGACCTCGACGAACACGAGCGTGTCGCCGTCGCGGGCGATCACGTCGACCTCGCCGCCCTCGATGCGGAAGTTGCGGGTGAGGATGCGGTAGCCGCAGTCGTGGCGGAGGAACTTGGCGGCGACGTTCTCCCCGCGCTCGCCGAGCGGGGTCTTGGCGGGCGGGACCTCTTTCATCAGAGGCCTGAAGAGCTTCGTGAGCCAACCGGTCATGGGGCGGATGATCGCAGAGCGCAAGAATTGCGGCAAGCATGAACCGCGGAGGGCACGGAGGACACGGAGGGAAGACGAGTGTAGGGGAGGCGCAAGCAAGAACCCACGCGCAGGGTGGCGCGTGGGTTCGGCACGTTCGTTGCGTGTGCTAGTTTTACGAGGCGGCGGTGGCGAGCTGCTTTTCGCCTTCGCCGGCGGGCTTGGGCTCGTCCTTCTTGACCTTGCGCTTTTCGACGAGGCGGACGGCCTTGCCGACGCGGTCGCGGAGGTAGAAGAGCTTGGCCCGGCGGCGCTCGCCGGAGCGCTTGACGGTCACGCTGGCGATGAACGGGCTGTGGAGCGGGAAGATGCGCTCGACGCCCTCGTTGTTGACGATCCGGCGGACGGTGAACGTGGCGTTGACGCCCGCGCCCTTGCGCATGATGACGGTCCCGCCGAACACCTGGATGCGCTCCTTGTCGCCCTCGACGATCCGGGTGGCGACGTCGACGGTGTCGCCGACCTCGAACTGGGGGACGTCCTTTTTCAGGCTCGACTGTTCGACGGCGTCCAGAAGTTGGATTCTCATTGGTGCGTTCCTTTCTCTAGCGGTCCTGTGCGACCCGAATTCCCGTTGTCCTGAGCGAATTCGAGGTCAGGACGACCCGTCCGGCTTCTTCTCTTGTCTGTCCAGCCAGGCCTGCCACAGGTCGGGGCGGCGCTGGCGGGTTCGTATCTTCCGTTGCTCGAGGCGCCACTTGGCGATGGCCGCGTGGTTGCCGCTGAGCAGCATGTCCGGCACCTTCATCCCGCGAAACTCGCGGGGTCGGGTGTACTGCGGATACTCGATCAGGCCGTCGGCGAACGTCTCGTCCTCGGCGCCCTGGTCGTGCCCGAGGGCACCGGGGAGCAGCCTGACGACGGCGTCGATCACCGTCATCGCCGGCAGCTCGCCGCCGCTCAGCACGTAGTCGCCGACGGACAGTTCCATCGGCTGCAGGCCCTCGACGATCCGCTCGTCGAAGCCCTCGTAGTGCCCGGCGATCAGCAGGAGCCGGTCCTTTCGGGCCAGTTCCTCGACCAGCGGCTGGTCCAGCTTTCGCCCTTGCGGGCTGAGCAGGATCCGGGTCGCGGGCCGCGGGTCTTGTCCTTCGGCGGCGGCGACCGCGTCGAACATGGTCGGGCACATCATCACCATGCCCGGCCCGCCCCCGAAGGGACGGTCGTCGACCGACTTGTGGGCGTCCGTGGCAAAGTCACGGATGTTGGTCAGGTGATAACTGACCAGGCCCTTTTCCGCCGCCCGTTTCGGGATGCTCGTGCCGATGAAGGACGCGAACATCTCGGGGAAGAGCGTCAGGATGTCGATCCGCATCGCCATGGCGATCGTTTTCAGTCACGCCGTTGCGACGCATCAAACTGATCGCGCCGTTTCCCGGGATCACTAGCCGCTGAAGCGGCTAGCCCGCGCCGAGGCGTACGCAAACAAAGGCGCGACCGGGTTTACCACCCGGTCGCGCCGGAAGTTCGTAAAGCTCAGGCCTTCTTCTCTTCGGCCGGGGCGGCGGCGGCCGGCTTGGCCTTGACCACCTTGCGGAGCTTGAGCATCTTGTGGGTCACGCCGGCCTTCTTGAGGAGCGTGGAGACCGTGGGCGACGGGATCGCGCCCTGGTCGAGCCAATACTGGCAGCGGTCGAGCTTGGCGACGAACTGCTTGGCGGCGTCCTTGTTGCGCGGGTCGTAGTAGCCGAGCTCCTCGATTGAGCGGCCGTCACGGGCGGTGCGCGAGTCCATCGCGTTCAGCCGGTAGAACGAGTAGTTCGTACGCCCCATTCGCTTGAGTCGAAGCTTGACGGACATGCGGTCTCCAGCAATCCACGTAGTCGATGCAAAACCCGGCCCCGGGAAACCCCCGGGCGGTTTGAAGAATCGGACAGTATAGCAATCGATGTGCGGTTGACAAGGGATGGCGATCACGGGACTTCGGACACCATCTGCGCCCACCGTCACAACGGCCGTGTGCGCAGCACACCCGCTTGCGGATTAGCGGGCCCAGACGCCCTCGCGTCCCGATGACTTTCACTTCGCGTGGCGCTAAGTGATTGTTCCATCAAGCGGTTGCGCGAGCGGTGGGCGGAGCCCACCCTACTTCAGGGTTGAGAGGTACTCGATGACGTCGCGGATCTCGCGGGGTTTCATGACTTCGTGCATGGGGGGCATGGCGCTGCTCGGCTTGCCGCGGAAGTCGATGTCGGACTTCTTCAGTTTCTGAGTCTGGCCTTCGGCGTCTTTGAGGACTAGTTCGGTGGGGGATTCGGATAGGACCAGGCCGGTGACCGAGTCGCCGTCGGTGGTGGTGACGGTGACGGTGGCGAAGCCGTCGGCGATCTTGGCGTTGGGATCGACGATGGACTGGAGGAGGTCGGCGCGGGGGAGGCGGGCGGCGACCTTGGAGAGGTCGGGGCCGACGGCTGCGCCGCCGGGCTCGCCTAGCGAGTGGCACTGGGTGCAGAGGCCGGACTTGAAGATCAATTCGCCTTCGAAGGCGCTGCCGCCCTCGAGCGTTTCGGAGTAGGTGGCCGAGGGGTCTTTGCCCTTGGCGGACTGGTACTTCTTGAGCTTGGCGGGGAGGCCTTTGTCCTTGCTGGCGGTCGCGTAGGCGGTGGCGGCGTCGATCACGTCGAGTTGGAGGGGGCCGGGCACCTTGTGGGCGGCGAGGCGGTCGACCCAGTCGTCCAGGAGTGTGGCGGCGTCCTTGTGTTTCATCAGGGCCAGGGCGCTCAGCGCGCCCTGCTGCTCGACGACCGAATCGCTCGCGAGCGCGGTCTTGAGCTCGGCGAGCGTGGCGGCGTCGGTCGGCTTCATCTGGGCGAGGACGGTGCGGGCGGTGGCGCGGAGGCGCGGGTCGGCGGATTTGAGGGCCTTGTCGACGGCCTCGGCGGCCTTGGGGCTCTTGAGGGCGTAGGCGGCTTCGACGGCCGGGGCGCGGACCGCGGCGGGCTGGGCGTCGTCCAGCGCCAGGACGACCAGGCGGTCGCGCGCGGCGCCGAAGTTGAGCTGCTGGATCGCGGCGATCGTCGAGTTGCGGACGGCCGGGGCGGGGTCGTTGAGGAGCTTGGTCAGGACCGGGTCGAGAGCGTGCTGGGGGATGTTTTCGTCGCGCTGGCCGAGGTCGCGGAAGCGGCCTTCGACCATGTCGAGCTTGGGCGTGTGGGCGAACCAGGCGAGGGCGTCGACGGCGGCGGCGCGGAGGTTGGCGGCCGCTCCGGAGACGGCGAACCTGGCGAGGCGCTGGGCGGAGGCGGCGTCGCCGACGCGGAGGTTGGCGTTGATGGCGCGGCGGATCAGGGGCTCGACGGTGAGGTGAGTCTTTCGAACTGCTCCCACGGGTGAATCCGTGGGCTTGGGAACGGGAAGGCCGGGCGCGCCGGGGATCGCGCGGTCGAGCACCGACGCGAGCGCGGGCAGGGCGTCCGGGATCGAGGTGTCATCGTGGATCGCGCGGGCGGCCTCGGTGACGACCCACTCGTCTGAGTCGGAGAGGAATTTGGAGACGAGCGGATTGGCCAATCGGCGCAGCGCGACGACGGCGGCCATGCGGACGTTGCGGTCGGCGTGGGTCGAGAGGTCGGCGACGACGGCGGGGTCGGTTGAGCCGATGCCGATGAGGGCCGTGACGCCGGCGTGGCGGAGGTAGGCGTCTTTGTTCTCGTTTTTGGCGAGGAGGGTGAGGACGGCTGGCAGGTGAGATTTGGCAGCGGCGGGATCGAGTGGGGCGAGCTTGCCTAGCGCGTGGGCGCCGAAGTAGCGGACGCGCGGGTTGTCGTCGGCGATCAGCTTTGCGAGGGCGGGGATGGCGGGGGCGTGCTTTGCGTCCGCGAGCACCTTGGCCGATTGCACCCGGATTTCGGGGTCCTTGTCGGCGAGCAGGGGGAGCAGCGCGTCGGCCGCGCCAGGGGTACCGGCCCGTAGCAGTTGACCGAGCCCCCAGACGCCGTGGATGCGGAGTAGCTGCGGGTCGCCGATGTGCGTCCCCTTCTTCTGGTCCGCAGGAACGACGACCGCGCGGAACACCTCCAGTCCACCCGCACCGCGCGAGACGAGCTCGAATTGCGCGCCGTAACGGACCCGCTGGTCGGGGTACGAGAGCATCGTGGCGAGCTCGGGCTCCGGGCGCTTCTTGAAACCCGCGCCGAGGATCTGCTTGATCATCGCGCGAGCCGAGCCGCGGCCGACGGCCGGCGCGGGCACGTCGATTCGGACGGCGCGGCCCTTCTGGTGGGGGGCCCAGGCGTTTTCGCCCCAGTCTGCGCCGTAGATCGCGCCGTCGGGGCCGAAGGCGATGCCGGTGAGCATCAGGCCACTGAACGCGACCTTGTCGGCGACCATCTTGAACCCTGCGCCGTTGGGCTCGGTGCGGAAGGCGGTCAGGAGTTTCTTGGGGAACTGGGTGAGGAAGAAGTGGCCTTTGAACTCGTCGGACAGGGCGGTGCCGGGGTTGTACTTGAAGCCGCAGGGGCCGTCGGAATAGTTGGAGAGGGGCGGGAGGAGGTAGGCGGCCTGCGTGTTGAACAGCGGCTTCCAGAGTTCCTCGGCCATCCAGGGGTTGTAGCCGCCGGGGAAGACGCCGGCGATCTTGCGGTTGCGGTACTGGTAGGTGGAGCGCCAGCCGGAGTCGGAGGCTTCGGCGATGTAGACGAAGCGTTCGCGGTCGCCAATGTCGGCGTCGTTGTCGACGCTGAACAGGTTGCCGAAGTCGTCGAACGCGAGCTCCTGCACGTTGCGGAGGCCGTAGGCGAAGATTTCGAGATTGGAGCCGTCGGGGTCGACGCGGAAGACGGCGCCTTCGTATTGGCGGGCGAGGGTCTTGCCGTCCTTGGTGGTGAGGGAGTAGCCCTTGTCGCCCTGGGACCAGTAGATGCGGCCGTCGGGGCCGGGGGTGAGGCCGTGCATGTCGTGGCCGCCGTAGCCGATGTGGACGCCGTGACCGTGGGAGACGGAGAGGCGCTGGTCGGCCTTGAGCGGGTCGGCGGCGGACGGGGTGAGGCGCCAGACGTCGGGCTGGATGGTGGTGTAGACGTGGCCGTTGAAGGCGAGGACGCCGCCGGCGACGCCGGTGATCTCGTCGCGGAAGTTGTCGGCGAAGACGTGTTTGGACTCGTACTTGCCGTCGCCGTCGGCGTCGACGAGGACGTAGATCTTCTCGGTGGGGACGGTCAGGTCGTGCCAGTCGGTCTTGCCGTCCTTATTGGCGTCGCCGCCGGCGCCCTTGTTGAAGTTGGCGCGGACGAAGGCGCGTTTGTCCTCGACGGTGTGGTGGGAGAGGGTGGGGACGAGGAAGTCGTAGAGCTTGCGGATGTCGAGCTCGCCGTTGGTGCGGCGGTTGGTCTCGGTGACGTAGACGCGGCCGTTGTCGTCGACGGTGATGCCGACGGGGGAGCCGATGGCGCCGAAGGGGACGAGCTCGGCGGCCTGGAGCTTGCCCTTGTTCTTGCCGTCGGTTTTCACGGCGGGGGCGTCTTCGGTTTCGTCGGCGGCGTAAGTGGGGAGGGAGACGGCGAGGAGGAGTGCGAGGAGGCGGCGGTGTGTCATCGGGGGAGGGCCTTTGGAGGGGTACATGCGATGTACGTTGCGGAGTGTAGCGTGTTGAGCCTCCACGCCGACTCCTGTGGAGTCGGATTCCCGGGGCTCGCGGGATCGAGTAGCTCAACATTCCGGTGTTGAGGGAGGGCGTGGAGACGGGTCGCTGCGTGGTACGGGGCTTGGTGCTGCCGCGCCGTTCCTCAACATCGGAATGTTGAGCTACTTAAACCGGCTTTGGGCGTTTGCTGACCGACGTGCTGGCGGGGTCGTAGAAGCGGTAGGGCTTGGCGGCCCAGTCGCCCGCATAATCCACGCCGACCCGCGCCGTCGCGACGATGGTCGGCGGTTCGCGGTCGCGGTCGGCAACGAACAGGGGGGTGGTGGCGGTCGTGAGGTCGAGGCCGTAATAGGACAACGGGATGCGCATCGCCTTGGCGAGTTTGGCGGGGCCGGAGAGGAGGAGGTGGGGCTTGGGGTCGTCGGCGAGGTCTTCGAAGCCGCTGACGGGTTCGGCGGCGCGGATGAGGACGGCCTGGCCGGCGCCTTCGACGTGGCCGACGATGTTGAACATCTCGTGGAGGCCGTAGATGAAATAGACGTAGGCGTGGCCGGGGGGGCCGAACATGACGGCGGTGCGCTTGGTGCGGCCCTTGGAGGAGTGGGCGGCGAGGTCGGTGGGGCCCATGTAGGCCTCGGTCTCGACGATGCGGGCGACGAGGGTTTGGCGGCGGCGGCGAGAGCCGGGGGGGTTGGGGAGGCGGTGGACGAGGCGGTGGCCGATCAGATCGCGCGCGAGGACGTCGGCGGGGCGGGCGTAGAAGGGTCTGGGTAACGGGACGAGTGCCATCTGTTCCCC